>CAYYHT010000542.1:0-5583 GCA_964471355.1 uncultured Enterobacteriaceae bacterium | reverse complement strand
GAAGAATCGGGAACGCAAAGATTGAGACTGCGCCGGGTATAGGTGCCGCTGCCTACTAGAGCGCGAACAGCGCCAGACCAATTCCCATCACCAACATGACGGCACCGAGTGCCGCCATGCCGCCGATCACGAGCACAATGACAAGGGCCATCAACCAGCTCTGACCGCCGCTGTCGGGTGCGCCGGTCGCCTCGACTTCCTCGACTTCCTTGGCGGAGTCACGCAGTCGTTCGACCTCCCGCTTGAGTTCTTCGAGCTGAGACTCGAGCTGTACGGCCTTGCCATCGTCACCGGGCTCTGCTGGCTTGGTCGCCATGCCAGCTTCGACTCTTGCGCTAGCCAGTGAGATGAACTGCGTGGCGACTTCCTCGAACGCCACAGCCAAGTCGTTCGCCGACGTGTACCGGTGGCTTGGGTCGATCGACGTCGCCCGCTCGATCACCAAGGCAAAGGCCTCGGTCAGGGCCGCCTCTCGGTCAGGGTCCTCGGCTCCGAATACGCCTCGCAAGGCCTCGGCGATGGCCGTCCGGTCGGCCTCAGGCAGAGTCAGCGGGTCAGGAAAAGCAGCTGGGGCGAGGTGTTTGCCCTTGAATCGCGTGGGGGCCTTGTCAAAGAGTGCCAGCACCTGGTCCATGCGATGCATCCGAAACCGCGGTGCGTGGCTGCCATTTCGCGGGGCCGACGTGCCTTCGAGCACCACCCGACGTAGTGCGACCAGAGAGTACGCCACGGCAGCCAGTCCCCACGTATCGATGGCGGCCGGGAACGGCTGACGCGCGTGAAACAGGACCTCGGGGGCGAGGAAGCTCTGCGTGCCACCGGCGATGACTCCCGTGATGAGCGGGTTGTCTTCTGGAGGCGCGATCCTGGCGTGTCCAAAATCTGAAATCAGCCAGCGCCCGCGGATGTCCAACAGGATGTTGCTCGACTTCAAGTCACCATGGGCGCCCGGGTTCCCGTTCTTCTCTGTGAAGCGGTGGTAGTCGTCGAGCCTGCGCGCTGACTCGGCCAGCGTCGCCATCAGACGACCAAAAGCCTCGGGCTCGGCCAGTTTCTCGCCCCACCACCGCTCGAGATCGACGGGGCACCACTCCATGATCATGCCGGTCACAACGGGACTGCCGACGAGGTCGTACAGCCGCGGGCATGGGATGTCCCCCCGCCGCGTCGACAGTTCGAACAATGTGCGCGACTCGGCGTGGAACTGCTCGAGCGAGCCATCGTCCCCGCCTTCGTTCCACAGCTTCAGCGCCAGCGGCACTCCGTCCGCAACTGTGGACGTGCCGACAGGCCCTCCCTTGCCGATGACCTTGCGCACCGTCGCCATGTTGCCATGACGTATGCTCCCGCGAGTGTCAGCCGGGACGTAGGCGCGGCCAGAACGTCCCCGCCACACCTGCGGCAAGGTCGCAGTGGCCATGAGCTACCACTTCACACGGACGCCAGGAACGGGAACGGGGTTGCCGTTCGAGTCGACCATGACGCCCCACGTGAGCGTCGCCGCGCCGAGGGCGAGCACGCCAGCACTGATCAGAATCATCTGATTGGTGAGGTCGCGCTTCTCTTTCAGGCAGGCCTGAGTCAGGCACGCGTCGAAATCGGCACTGGTCTTGAAGGTGTAGCCATAGATGCCCGCAGCACCCAACATCGTGACCACGCCGCCGATGAGCAGTGGGGTCTTTTCGCCAGGGCGCTGGCGTGCGACAAAGCCGAATTCGTTCGTGACCAGCTCGGGGGCCTTCTCTTTCGGACCCTTCTTTTTCTTGCCCTTCTCTTCGGGCACAGCGCTGGGATCGAACAGCCCCTCATCGGGGAACTTGTTGCCCTTGATCACCCAGCTATGGACGCCGGAGCCATCTTTGAGCTGGTAGAGGTGTGGACGCGCTTGCACGGCCTCTGGAGTGCTGATCTTTCGCCCATCGAGGTAGTGAGCTACCCCTTCGCCCTCTTTGAGCGTCCGCTCTTCGACCAGCTCGGGGCCGGGCACATAGGCGATCTTCAGGTCGTTGTAGACCGTGCGCAGCTCATGGACCTCGGGAAGGTCTTCGATGCCGTAGTCAAAGGTGCTGTCCACCTCGACGGCCACTGCGTACCAAGATCGCGCAGCGCCCTCGTCCTCGGCCATGAACTTGCCAGCCGCGATGGCTCGGTAGGTACGACCCACCATCATCTGCGGCAACAGCTCGTTCATGCAGCCGATGCCCGTCTCAAGCCGGCCGCCAGAATCGGACACGAGTGCGCCATTATCTTGGCGCAAGCCCTCTTCTGCCATGACCATGTCCTGAAGGAGCTGATCGGTGGTGTACGGAGACGCACACTGGCCCCATGCCGGGGCGGCGGCAGTCAGTCCCAAAACGCCAATAAGGCCGCTCAGTCTGCGCAAAGACTTCCTCCAATGCGCGGAGGCTATCATACCTCCGCTAGATCGCGACTCCCACCGACAGTCCGACCGCCGAGACCGCTAGCGCAGCCCCGGAAAGGATGACCATTCGATTGGTAGCCCCGCGATAGCGTTGAACTTCTTCAATGGTGCCAGCGTCGTGAAAACGCTGGTTCAAAGCGCCCGAGACTCCATAAAGAGCTCCCGAGCTGACAGCGATTGTGAGTCCGGCGGCGAGCAGGGGGCTCTTCTCCGCGGGACGGCAGGTCTGCATGTCGCGGCGCAGCCACGCACAGCCTGGGAGCGCGACGTGGCGCTCATTGCCGGTGCGCGGAGGGCGTTCGGTGTCTGCAACCTCGGCGCCTGGCTCGATCAGCACATCCTTTGGAAAGCTCGAGCCGCTGATGACCCAGGATTGCACTGACGATTCACGCTCCCATTGGTACAGGTGCGTTCGCCCTTCCACGGCCTGCGGGACCTCCAGCATCCGTCCGTCGAGGTAGTGCTTGCCATCGGGAAAGACGCGGTCCTCGACCGGGCTTGGCTCGGGCTGGTATCCGAGCTTGAGCTCTGCATAGAGAACCCGAGCGGGGTGATCGAGCGCCAACTCCTCGACGCCATAGTCAAATCCGGCGTCCACCTCGATGGCAGTGGTGTACCAGCCCCGAGCCTGACCCTCGTCCTCTGCGGCAAGTGCACCCGCAGCCATGACGCGAAACGCCCTGGCCACCAACCACGGCTGCAGAACCTCAGAGGCGCATGGCAGTCCGCTGCTCATTCTGTCGGTCGCCCCGACCAGCTGTTGGACCTCGCCGGCCGCGAGTCCGGCCTCAGCTTGCGTCATGTCCTCAACCACAGACTCAGCGGTGTACTGACCGCAATCGGCAAGTGCGCTCTGAGACGCGACTAGGGCTGTGACCAGGAAGAACGGACGCAAGTGAACCTCTCAACTGCACCTCCTACCTGGGGATTGTTCGAAGCGTTTAGACCGAGGGCGCACGAATCCAGAATAGGTCCGCTCCCTCGGACACTGTCTGTCCGTCATCGACCAAGACCCTGTCTACGATCCCCTCGATGGGAGCGCGCACTGGCGAGAAGGTCTTCATGACCTCGACAAGGGCAAGGGTTCCCCTGGCCGCGACCGAACTGCCGACGGGTGCAAACTCTGGCTTTCCGGGCTCTGGCCGCAGATACACCGTGCCATCTGTGTCGGCGTGAACGACGGTCACCCCGTCGGGAGCGTCCGAGGCGGCTGCCTCTTTGACGACACCGACTGCGCCCAGGGCGTCTCCGACCGCCATCAGTACGGTCCCGCACTCGACCCAGCTGCCCGCTGGCAACAGGTTCAGCGCAACGCCACTCGCAGCCTTGGGGGCCGCGACAACCACCGTCTCGCCGGCGCGCCTCAAGGTGCCCAAGCGGCAGCCCGCAGTCACGGCACTGCCTTCGCGCACGTCGGGATGCCAGCGTCCAACAGTCGGAGCCTGCACTTGGTCTGCGTCGATCAGCGCTGTGCGCACAGGATCTCCAGGTCGTGCACGCCCCAGATGCGTGGATTCTTGGTGCGTCGATGCCCCGTGGCCTGCCACGCGCTCTCGGTGAGGCACACAAGCCATTCGCGCAGCTCGGCGACCGGCACGATCTCGTCGGTGTCCATGCGCGATGCGGCCCTTACCGGATCCATGTCTGCCTCGATGCGGGCGGCGGTGGCCACCATTCCCTGCTCGATCTCGGCGCGCTCGTCAGGGTCATTGGTGGCGATCTCGAAGTCGTCATCGAGCTTGCTGTTGTAGGTCGCGATGGCCAGAGTGCGCCCCTCCATCACCGCCAGACGCGTGACCGGGGTCGACAACTGCACAATCGGGTCGTAGGGAAGTCCGTTCATGGCGTAATAGCCCGCACCACTCGCCTTTCGCAGCAGCACTGTGAACATCGGCACCGTGTTGGTGGAGTTGGTGTAGATGAGGTTCGAGCCGTAGCCCAACAGACCGAGTTGTTCGGCCTCGACACCGATGTCGAAGCCCGAGATGTCTTGCAACCAAATGATGGGGATGCCGTCTTCGTTGCACGCGCGGCTGAACTGGCTGACCTTGGCAATGCCCTCGCGGTAGAGCACTCCTCCGGGCCGCTTGCGACCGCCCTCTTCGTGGATTCCTTGGCGGTTGGCAATGATGCCGACCCACAGGCCCGAGATGCGTGCGAGTCCGGTGACCATCTCTTTGCCGATTCCGGCCAGGACCTCGTGAAACAGGGACTGGTCGACCAGCCGCGCGATCACTTCGTCGATGTCGTAGCCCTGGCGGAAATCCGTTGGGAAGAGTGATGCGAGCCCATCGGGCGAGAAGCGTGGTTCGGATGCTTCGGCACCGTGGCGGTAGAACTCGACCGCCGACGTGGGCAGGCGTTCGATCTCCTCGCGAACCAGAACCAAAGCCGTCGGGTCGTCAGGAACACGCACGTCGGCACAGCGTGACTGGTGCACATGCACCTCGGGCCCGCCGATGTCCAAGCTGGTGAGCTTCTGGGACTTGGCGCCGCGAATGAGGGCTGCGCCCGCAATCACCATGTACGCACCCTCGGTCATATAGACCCGGTCGCTGATGATGGGCATGTAGCCGCCGCCGGCGATGCAGTCGCCGAACACAGCGGCGATCTGCGGCACGCCGGAGTCCGCTAGCAGAGCGTTCTTCTTGAAAATGTGACCCGCACCGGTGGCGCCCGCAAAGCTGCGAGACTGTTCGGGCAGGAACAGTCCAGAGCAGTCGACCAGGTAGATCACTGGCAAGCGAAGCCGCAGAGCCACTTCCTGGGCTCGCTCGATCTTCTCGGGCGTGAGCGGCCACCAGGCGCCAGAGGCCACGGTGTTGTCGTTGGCGATGATGATGCACCAGCGCTCGGCCACCTGCGCAAAGCAAGTGATGACCCCAGCTCCAGGCGCTGGACGACGGCTGCCTGCGAACTCACGTCCCCAGTTCACCAGCGTGCCCACTTCGAAGACACGGCTGTTGTCGTCGATCAACGAGTCAATGCGTTCCCAGCTGGTGAGCTTGCCCTTGGCGTGCACGCGATCGACGTATTTGGCGCCCCAGCCGGAGCGGGTGGTGGCCAGCTTCTCGGCCAGCTCGGCGTCGAGGCCGTCCATGCGAGACCGGTTGGCAGCGGCTTCGTCCGGGCCCAGGGCCTGATCGATCTCGGAGCCGACC
>CAYYHT010000541.1:0-5598 GCA_964471355.1 uncultured Enterobacteriaceae bacterium | reverse complement strand
TATGGTGTAGGGTATGTTGATCAGGCGCAGCCGGTCGGTGAGGGGAGCGCCGCCGTTGACGGCAATCTCGAGATAGTGGTCGTCGCTGCTAAACCACGTGACGTCGATGGCCGATGTCTGGCCCAATGCTTCACTGTAGTAGCCGTTCGAAAACTCGACCGACAGGTCCTCGGTCCACACGGCCGTGCCGCCCGCCGCGGCTGTGTAGAGCGAGAAGGTGACCGTGTTCGTGCCGTCCAGTGGCACGCCTACAGAATCGAGCAGACGCCCCTGGTGGGTAAATTCGAGCGGCACCGCGCCGGCTGTCGTTGCTGTCACGAGGGCGGCCAGGACCAAGACTGCGCGCATGGGGGGACTCCACTGGAATGTGCCCCGTGGGGCTGCAAGAGCCACACGATGGCTTCAAAGAGGCGCCACAGTCAAACTGTGTTGGTTCGAGGCGGCACACTCGCGTCAAAGATCCGCGGAACGATGGGCCTCCCTCTACGCTAGGGGAATGCAACGCTTTCTGATCCTCTTGATTGCAGCCCTGTCCATGCCAGCTTGGGCAGCGACGCTCGCGGTGCCTGGCAGCTACACCACCATCAGGGACGCGGTGAATAATGCGGTCGATGGCGACACCATCGAGGTGCAGCCGGGGACCTATGCCGAGTCTCGAATCGAGCTCGATGGCGGGGCGACGGGCCTGATCATTCAGAAAGACCCCCTGGCCACGGGCGAGGTCGTCATCATCCCCACGTCGTCGCGGCTCTTCGACGTCAAAGGTGGAACCCACACCGTGCGGGACCTGACCATCGACGGCGACACATCGGGCAGCATGACGCGTGCCATCGATGTCCATTCGGGCAACATGCTGATGATCGAGCGCGTCATCCTCAAGAACATCCGTGGAGACGAAGGCGCCGGCCCGATGACTACGTCTCGCCCGACCACTTCGGCGAGGTGGACTTCTATCACGACATTGCGCTGCTCTATCTGGACGAGGCGGTGCCCGATCAGCCCCTGTCCGCCTTGGTGACCGAGGAGGAGGCCGAGGACCTCGAGCTGGGTGACCCGCTGTGGCTGGTGGGCTGGGGCCGGCAGACCGACCTGGACTCTGAGGAAGAGAAGGTGTCGGCGATCAAGGCCCAGGGCGAGACCACACTGCTGGACATGAACGAGCTCGAGCTGACTCCCGACTGGACCACCGGCGAGCTGACCAAGTGCTCGGGGGATTCTGGGGGCCCAACGTTCTGGACGGGCCCCGATGGATCGCTGCGCCAGGTGGGGGTCACGTCTTACCGCGCCTCGTGGCCCTGCCTGGGCGTCCCTCACGTCGATACGCGCATCGACGCCTACCTCGACTGGGTCGACGACAACCTGCGCGACGCGTGCGACGACGGCCGCCGGGCTTGGTGCTCGGAGCTTCCCGAAGAGCGCGGCATCTTGCCGTCCGACTGGGCTCGCGAGCCGGAGCGAACCTGTCTGTGCTCTTCCACGGGCTCTGGCCACGGATGGTGGCTGCTGATCATTCCTTGGCTTCGCCTGCGCCGGCCATGATGCGCCATTCGACGGACACGAGGGCCAGGAAGATAGTTCATGGGTTCGGCAGTGTCACTGCGCCTGCGCCTTGTGGAACAGGACGACGTCCTTTGCTGGGATGTCGCAGCTCCATCCATGCAGGTCGGCCAGGTGTCGCATGGTCTGCTCGCGGTAGAAGACGACGTGGGTCGGGTCCCGGCGGTAGTGCCATGATTTGAAGCGCGCGTCGTCGGTCTGAAAGCAGGTCATCACCGCGAGCCAGCCACCCGGTCGCAGCAGCGCGTTCAAGCGGGCGAACTCCGAGCGGGGACGGTGGAAGTGCTCTGCGGTCTCGGTGCAGGTGATGAAGTCGTAGCTTCGCTCCAGCGCGGCCGGCGCGTCGAAGAAGAAGGGGTCGAAGAGTGCCACCTGGTGGCCGGCATCCTGCAGCATCGCGGCCAGCGCGGGGCCCGGTCCGCAGCCGTAGTCCAGGCCCTGTGAGCCGGGGGACAGACGTGTGAGCAAGGGATCGGCGAGCTTGGACAGGAATCGCCGGTAGCCCGGGTCGTCGACGTCGTTCTCGTGGTTCTGGTACACAGCCCGCTCAGCATCGGCGCCCAGCCAGGCCGTCGAGTCGAGCTGGGTCAGCGCACAGGTTCCACACCGCCAATACGGTCGTCCTTCCAGCTCTGCGAGGAGCGTGGTCGCGCTTGAACACAGCGAACAGGGCGGGGGTGTCATGGGCTGCTGCCTTAACCGGTCCACACTGTCGCCATTCGTGGACAGACTGGCCGCGAAAGAGTCTGGCGCTATGGGTTGAAATGCGCCGTGAATTCGACATTTTCGGCCGTTCCTTGCTTCCGGTCCAGTTCTTGAATGGGGGAGGGGAAGGAGGTCATACATGACTCAGGTTCTTGCGCTCCCACTCCAGCTTCCGGTGCACGCCATGCGCTACCGGGAGTTCTTTACTCACGGCACCCTCTTGGACTTGCTGCTCGACGGAAACCCCTACAAACAGGCACAGACCTATGCGCTGATTCGGCGCGCCTTCAACTACGAGGCGCACTACGTTAACTACGGCTACTGGCCCAACGGGCTCGATACTCACGAACCGGGCCGCGAGCTGGCCTTGCTCATGGGACGAGCTCTGGAACTCAGGCCCGGAGAGGCCCTTGTGGACTGCGGCGCCGGTCTTGGACAGGCGGCGGTCGACCTCGCACTTCATCACGACCTGCGCTCGGTGGACGGCCTGAACGTGTGCGCTCCCCAGGTGCGATTTGCCAACGCCTTGGCTCGTGAAGCGGGCCTGGAGGGGCGGGTCCGGCACCACCTCGCCGACGCCGTCGCCAAGGTCGGCACTTTTGCAGACGGCTCGGTCGAGAACATCATGGCGCTCGAGTGCATCACGCACTTCCCCGACCACCGCGCCTTCATCCAGAATGCGTTCGACGCGCTTCCGTCGGGGGGCCGCCTGGCCTTTGCTGTCGCGACGGCCAACAAGTCCCAGAGTGGCTGGCAGCGCGCGATCCTGCAGTTCGTGATGAGCGTGCAGCAGCAGCCGGCCAGCTACTGGAGTGGGCTGCTGCGCGATGCGGGCTTTGTCCTGACCCTGCACGAGGACATCACCACCGATGTGGTCACGCCATGCGCCGAGTACGTGCGGTCTGGGTTCGCCGACGACCCCGAGTTCCTCGACGACTTGGCCAACTGGCCCGAACGCATGGCCATCGAGTACCTGATTCGCGCGGGCGAGCGCGGCGTCGAGAACGGCACCATGGGCTACGAGCTGTTCGTCGGGCGCAAGCCGTAGCGGTCAGTAGACCCAGTCGTCGGTGCCGTCAGTGACCGTCAGGTAGATGACCGTGTCGGCCTTGACGGCCCTGTCGAGGGCGGCCCAAGCGCTCTCGATGCTGTCGGCGGCCTTGTCGTCATAGGCGATGACGGCGAGGGCCTGCTTGTCCCAGGCATCGGCGGCCGAGACCAGGTCGCTCGAGGCGAGCACATCGGCGAGCTTGTCTGTCAGCAGGTTGGTGCCGTCAGCCACCTCGAATGGGGTGCCCGGCGGGTACTTGAAGGCGCGGGTGACGCTGACTCCAAGCTGGTGGGAATCGAGCTCGACAAGCATGTCGGTCTTTTTGCCTTCGGAGTCGTAGACGATCTCGCCCTCGGTCTTGAGCAAGGCCGCGCCCTCGCAGCGGTACAACACTTCGTAGGCGAAGATCTCGCTGTGGATAGAGCTGCCGCCCAGGGTGCCTGCATCCCACATCTGCTGGCCGCCAGCGGACAGCTCGTTGCTGTCAAAGGCCATGGAGCCGAAGTCGATGGCGTTGCGGAACAGAAACGGACTCGATGAGCTGACCTCGTCGCCGTCAAACTCGCCACAGGATCCGCTGATGTCGCCGAAGCCGTCCGCGGGGACATCGGCATCGGTGTCTGTATCGGTGTCCGTGTCTGTATCGGTGTCCGAGTCGGCGTCGGTGTCGGTGTCCGTTTCAACCGTGTCGTCGGTCTCGGTCGGGCCGGTGCAGGCAAACAGCAGCAATAGGGGAAGCCATCGCAACTGGCCTAGACGTTTGAGCTCGGACATGGGGCCTCCCTGCAGGCAACGTCGGTAACCTGTCGCAGCAGTGGCTACCGCCCGTTCTGGGCGTACTTCCACAGCGTCACACCCGTGATGACGCCGTCGGTGAAGGGTTCGGAGACGAGGTCGCCGTGCCCTTGGTAGGCGCCGATATTCGGCAGGTATAGGCAGGCCTCGGCGGCCTCGCACAGCAGGTTGTCGTTGCCGATGCCGTCGTCCATCAGCTCGACGGTTGCCGGCAGGAATGTGGTTGTGCAGGCCGCTCCGTCCCAGTCCGCGGGGATCTCGGCGCACTCAGTGTCCAGTAGGGTGGACCAAGTGTGGATGATTCCGTCGTCGCCGGTCGGCGGGTCGAGAATGCCCCGAATGGTGGTGTCCGAGGCGGCCAGGCTCCAGTCCCAGATTCGGCAGGTCTCGCCCACATCACAGTGGTTGCGGTTGTCAGCGGCAGGGAAGGCCGAACCATCGAGTCCCCACGAGCGGAAGTCGTTGTCCAAGGACAGCCACTGGTCCCCGATGTTGTCCCGGAGCGACGTCCCCGCTGGCGCTGCCGTGTTGGCGTCGCTGGTGACCTTGCCCACGAATGATGCGCTGAGATCGACACCGGTGGTGACCGCCGCATCGGACACGCCCAGAGCCGCACAGGTGCCGCACGTTCAGGTCCGAGCCCGGACCGCTCTGCACGACCCCCGGCTGGCCCACCAATGCGGTGTGCTCCAGTTCCATGCCGAAATCCGTCGCGTAGTCTGCGGTCAACAGGTAGACGGTGTAGTCGGTGTCCCGCGCAGACGTGCCGTCCGCCAGCTCGACACCGTTCGTCCACCAGACCGTGGGAGCGGTGGTGTCGGTGCCCGAGTCGTGAGTGACCGTCACCGAGTTCGCAAACCACTCCACCCCACCAAAGTCGATGAGGTCCTGCAGTCCGCGCCCGGCCTTGAGTTTGGACACGACTCGGGCGGTGTCGACGCCGGTCATCTCGCAGTCCCAATCGAAGCCGTCCAGCGCGTCGCTGGCTGTGACGCTGTCGCAGCTGCAGACGCCCGTCAGGTCGACCGCGCGCAGTTCGCCAGAGTGTTCGCAGTTCATGTCCGTTGTGCAGCCGTCCGTTCGGTCGGTTCGGCTGACGTAGTCCGTCCACTGGGACTCGACGGGATAGCGCGGCCCGACGCCGCCAGTGATGGCCATGACGCTCTCGTCGATGGTGCCGTCGCAGTTGTCGTCGAAGCTGTTGCACAGCTCCGTCGCGGCCGGGTTGATGGCAGCGTTGGAGTCGTCACAGTCGTCGACTTCCTCGAAGAAGCCATCGTTGTCGAGGTCGTGTATGAGAGCTTCTTTGAACGCAGCCATCAATTTAGAAACTGGGCCGTTTTCTGTCTCGATGGAAAGGACTGTATTTATTCTGTCGCGGATGCGTGTCACATAATGTCTCCGAAGGTCCTCTATTTTCTTTATGACTGAGAATATGTTGATATTATAGGTCAATCTGTACCGATAGCGCACAATACGGGGCACAATGA
>CAYYHT010000540.1:0-5605 GCA_964471355.1 uncultured Enterobacteriaceae bacterium | reverse complement strand
CGTAGGTAGCGGTATATGTGGAGCGCGACTACGGGTCGCTGTTCAAGCCATGCGCCCTGTCAGTCAGCGACGGCGGGGTGGTGTTCGCGACCAACCACGTGCCCAGCGTCGACAGCGAGCAGTGGATCAGCGCCCTGCGCAAGTGTGCGCTCAAGGCCGGACGACCGGTGCGTGACATCGAGCTGCTGAAGCCCGAGGCGGACTTTCCGAGCTTCGATGACCGTCCGCCGCTGAAGATGGCGATCTGCCGGTTCTAGCAGGTCCTTAGGACCAAGCGCGGCTGCGAACCAGGCGGGCGCGGCGCTTGCCGTTGCCGATACTGCATGGACGGCCCTTCATGCAGTGCGACGTGGCGAGCTCATTTCCGTTGGTGGCGTCGATGGTGACCCGGCGCCCACAGCCCTCGTCGCCGATCTGCCAGACCAGTCGCGGAGGCTGAGCGAAGTCGGAGTGGCCGAACTCGGTGCTGACCTGCAGCTTGAGCAGCTCGGGGCTGGCGTGATCTGCGAAGCACATGGCGGCGGCTTGGCCCAGTGCCTTGGCGGGATCGCAGTCGTTGGCACTGCCACCGGCGTCGGTGCAGGTCTTGAGAAGTCCAGCCAGGTCACCGGCGTTGGTCAGAGGCTTTGGCGTGTCCACGACCCCACGCATGTCTTTGGCGAAGCACTCGTGATCGGCCGGGCGGTCAGGTGTGACCGGCGGGGGCGTGGTGGGGGGCGCATCGACCTGTTTGGTGTCCACCACGTCAGCTGGCGGAGTCGGCGTTTCAGGCAGTGGATCAGGGGTCTCGCCTGATCCCCCGGCGCAAGCGGTCAGGGTGAAGAGCACGGCAGTCAGCAGAAGTCGGTTGTCCATGGCGCCAGCCTACCAAGTCTGAGGTTAGCTTCGAAGAATGCTGCTTCTCCTCGCCCAGATCGCTGTTGCTGCCGACGAACCTTGCTACGGCCACACCTATGACAACCGTCTCGAGGGCGACAACTTTTGGGTGGAGTGGGAAGACTCCACTCTGAACGAGAGCAAGGCTGCCAACATCCTCGATGCCGCTGAAAGGGCGCGCTCGGTCTTTATGGCTGTCGGCTTCCCGTTCCCCGACGAGTCCATCGTCATCGCCTTTGCAGCCGAGACCCACGCTGCAGCCAATGCGACCACCAAGCAGTGCGAGTCCGGACCGGTGCCGCATATTCACCTGTGGCCGGGGCATGCCAACAGCGTGCACATCCGCGAGACGGTCGCACACGAGCTGGGTCATGCCGCTCAGTACGGCTTTATGGGCCAGTACACCAACGCCGTCGACTCCTGGACATGGTGGCTCGAAGGCAGTGCGGTGTGGTTGGCGCTGCAGTCCGAAGACGACGTGTCGGACTGGACCTGGGCCGCTGGTGGCTATCTGGCCACCCCCGAGGTCACGCTCATGCAGGGTGTGGCCGCGTACTGGGACGACAGCAAGACCGCCCACATGTACGGAGCCGTGCTGGTCGCCGCTCACCTCGAGCAGTACGCCAGCCCCCAGGCCATCGTCGACAGCTGGGAGTACGCCGGTACTCAGGGCGGCGAGCGCATCATGTGGCCCGACGCCATCGAATACTTGGGCCTGGACTGGCACGACTACTGGGGCGACTTCTTGGCGCACGCGGTCACCGCAGACGTGCCCAATGGCAAGTTCATCGAAGATGGTGTGACCGCGTCCGGCACGGCATTCGAATTGCCCTACAGCGGCGAGACCCTCACGGCCAGCGAGCGTCTGGGCTGGCAAGCCATTCGCGTGTCGCGGTGCGTATCTAGCCGAACCGACACCGTTGATGTGGCCTTCCAAGGCGACCCAGAGGCCCAATGGAGCGTCGTGCTCGTCGTCACCGAGGGCACCGATCCCGGAGACGTCGTCAATCGCTTCGAGATCCTCGATGTGGACGATACCGGCGCTGCCTCAGGCACCATCACCGAGCTGTCGGCCTATGGCGAGGACGCATGGCTGGTGGCCAGTCCCTTCGATGACGAGCCGGGCTCGTTCAACTTCAGCTGGGAAATGACCAGCCCAGACGGCGCCCTCGACTGCGAAGGCGGCGACGATGACATTCCTTTCAGCCAGCCACCGGTGCCCGAGACGGGCTGCGGCTGCAACCAGTCTGGCGGCGGTGTGGGCTGGGTCGCGGCCATTGTTGGCCTGCTGGCGTTCCGTCGCCGGCAACAAGTCTCTGTCTAGGGCAAGCTAGAACTCGCCGCGCTCCATCTCGCAGACTCCGGCATCGCTGCAGGACACGACCCATGGAGCGCAGCCCATCTCGGTGCATGCCACTGGCGTGCTGCAGTCCTCGGCGTATTCGGCAGTCACCGTCGCCACGCTGGACGTGTTGACCGCCCAGGCGGTTCCGCCGTTGCACTCGTCGCAGCAGCCAAGCTCCACCGCCACACAGTCGGCCTCGGTGGTGCAGGTCGTATAGGCCGCGTCGATGTCGCTGGGTGGCGGGTAGGTGGTACCGCCGCCGCCGCCGCCACTGCCCCCGATGCAGGCGGTGAACAAGAACAGAGAGCTGGCAAGAGTCAGTTCTTTCATGCCGCGCAGTCTAGCGGCTTCAGTGCTCGTCGGGGTGCCGCAGCATCTTCTCGAACTCGGCCATGTCGATCTGCTCTTTGAGAATCATGCCGCGGGCGTACTCCTCGAGGCGGATGTCCCGGTCCTTGACCAGATCGTTGAGCTTCAAGTAGTGCTCCACCGCCTTGTGTTCGTGAGCGAGTGCCTCGCGCAGAATCTCCATCACGCCGTGCTTCTCGGTCTCGAGCAGGGCACCGATCTGCAGGCTCGGGTGGCCGCCCAGGCTGGTGATCAGCTCGCCGGCTTGCTCGGCATGGGCCAGGGATTCTGTCGCTGACTGGCGCATCATCTGGACGATGGGGAGCCGGGCTGGGCCGAACA
Source organism: uncultured Enterobacteriaceae bacterium (assembly GCA_964471355.1). Classification (GTDB taxonomy): domain Bacteria; phylum Myxococcota_A; class UBA796; order UBA796; genus CAYYHT01. The sequence continues at coordinate 2,694 of CAYYHT010000540.1, read as the reverse complement.
CCATGAAGCTGTAGTGCATGTAGCGAACAACTCCGGCCAGCTCGAGCTCGAGGATTTCGTTCAGTGCTTGCAGCACGGCGTCTTTGTCGAAATTGGCCATCGGACCTCCTGCGGGAGGCGGCACTTAATCCCCGGCAACCAACTCAGTGACGATGCGCATCAGATTGCCCAGGTCTTCGTCGGTGATGACGATGGGATTGGCATTGGGGACCTGGTTGCTGTCGACGATGTAGCCCGAGAGCTGTCGATGGGCGCGGTAGCCGACGTTGCGCAGGCGCTCCATCAAGCGCTCGACCCGCGGATTCCGAGCGTCGAAGAAGTTCTCATCCTCCCGGATGATGCCCGTGCCATCCAGGGTGCTGTACAGGATGAAGCGCGCGCTCTCGAGGGTGTCATCGCGAGTGCGGCGAATCTCCATCAGCTCCTGGCCGTCGCGCTTCCAGATGGTCACGCCGCGGGCGTCGGCGCGGGGATCGGTCACAAAGCGCACGTCCCAGGTGGCGCCGTCGCTCTGCCAGCTCACCAAGATTTGGCGAACCATGCGCGCGTACTTTCCCCACGAATCTGCCTTGACGCTGCCTTCTACGGCGAAAAACACCCGTGCCGCTCGGCCGGGATGTTGCTCCTCGTAGCAGAGCAGCGATGGTTGGGTCCGAATGACCTTGCCGCCAGCCAGTTCTTGTTCGTTCAGCGAGTGGGGACAGGCCCGTTCTTCAACGGAGCGCAGATCGATGGTGGGCGCGGCCTTTGGAGCGTTGTGGACCTCCACCGAGGGGCTCTCGTCTGCGCCTCCTAGCGGCTTGGCGAGGTTGAGCACGCTGTTCAGCTCGGCGGTCTCGACGCGCCACGCGCCACCGGTGGCCGCCTTCTTTGCCAGCCGCATCTGCTTGCGCATGGGCACCAGCAGGAACATCACTTCGGCCTTGGTCGCCTGGACCTTGTTGGCCTCATCGCCGGTGAAGACGTTCAGGTCGCCCGTCATCATCGACCAGCTGTTGCGGCTGCTGGACTGCTCCGATGTGCGCACAATCGACAGGGTTTCCCGCCGACTCGTGCCCACCGGCTGCACCGTCATGGTCACTTGCCACTCGGTGGCGCCGCTGAAGGACAGCTCGAGCAGGCGGCTGTCGCCGTCAACGACGTAGTTCGCGTCGGCGGTGATCGGCGGGCTGCCGCCCAGACTGCCGGACCAGTGAAGGGGCTCACCGGCTTGGGTCACGAGCGCGCAGAGCAGGAGGATCATGCGAGCCAGCATACTGCCGGCGTTATGCGTGCCGCATGAAACTGCTCCTCGTCACCTGTGCGGCCCTGTTGTGCGCCGCTTGCTCGACCGGTTCGGTGGTCGTCATGCACGACACCACCGGATTTGATGCCAGCTGTTCGGTGGCCGATGACTGCTCGCTGGTGTTTGTGGGCGACGTCTGCGGCTGCTCCTGTCAGATCGACTCGGTGAACAGCAACGCCTTCAGCGACTACCAAGACAGCTGGTTCGATGCCCAGAACGAGTGCCTGGAACTGCTGTCATGCCCCTCTGCCTGCGAACAGCCGATCTTGAGCTGTGACGCCGGCACCTGCACCGTGTTCTAGCGAGTTGGCGCGCGAAAACCCCAGCGTGGTGCCGCCTGTGGCCACGGGCATGCTCGCCCTTGGTGTGGTGGCCGCCATGATCTTCTGGCTGAGCAACCGCACCGACCCCGTCGATATTGTGTCGGCGACCGTGCCGGCTCCCACTGTGGTGCCCTCGGCCGTCCCACCACCGGTGACCGAGGCCCAGGCGCCATCCGCGCGTCGCGTGCTGTCCAAGCCTCAGGCCTGGGTGCGTCCCGCATCGCTCAGCCCCGAGGCCGCCGATGCGTTGCTGGAACAAGCACTAGATGGACAGGCGCTGATCGGTCCGCTGCGCGCATGTTCGCCGCTCGACCTAGGGACCCTGCAGCTCGAGCTGACCTTCGGGCCGGACGGCCTCGATCGGGCCTTGCTGGTGACCGACGCCGATCAGCCGGTGGACGACGCCATGCTCAAGTGCTGCGCCGATGCGGTCTGGGCGCCGGCCTGGCCCTCCTTCCCGATGCCGTTTACGATCGAGGGAAAGTGGCAGTCCGCCGGCGAATGACGCCCGCCAGCAGCAGCATCCACAGTCCGCCGGACCCAGTCGAGGCGCTTGCACAGCCACAGTTCTTGCCCGTGGCGCGGATTTCGTAGGGATAGGTCTCGGTCAGGCGGCCAGACGCGTCGGGTACCCAGGTGCCCACCTCGACCCACAGCTCCTCTTCGTCGCCGCTCAGCTCGATGGGCTCGGCGATGTCTCCGGTGCGCGTGCTGCCGTCTGCTTGCTCGAGGACCCATCGCCCGCCGACACTCGCCCCCGGCGCGTCCACCTCGACCATCAGGAACTTGGTGTCGGGCAGGCGGCGGAACTCGACCCGGTTGTGGCCGTAGCGCATCGGGGCCAGCTCGTCGGGACCCGCCACCCACTCGCCGTCGGCGCGGATGTCCAGGGCGATGACGTTGTCCTCCTCGTCTAGGCCCTGGCCACGGGCATCCATGGCGGTCTGGTAGATGTCGCCGAGCGGGTAGTCCCAGGTCACGTTTCGGGCCAAGTGGTCCAGCCAATCGACATCGAGGTCTCCGCCTCGATCAGCCACCGCGGCGCGCAAGCCCTCGGTGGGGTCGGACGCCTCGGGTCCCAGCCAC
>CAYYHT010000539.1:0-5629 GCA_964471355.1 uncultured Enterobacteriaceae bacterium | reverse complement strand
CCTCGTCGCGTGCGCCGCGTGCCAAGCCGTGAATGGCATGCAGTCGGATGTCCAAGGCAAGCTTGTGGTTGCGCAGCAGACGCAGCAGCGTCGCGTGGTCTCGGCTCTCGCGGGCCCCTACCAGCTGCACCCCCGGGTCCGGATCGGACAGCGCTCGGTGGGCCGCATCGTCAGCCAGCTTGCCGGGAAACTGCCGGACCAGCGTCAGCAGACTGTTTCCCCGAACGGACGGAATCGAGTCCCCAATAGCGATGCGATGCAGCCGCACCTCGTCGGACGCGCCATCGGAGCGCAGCGCCGTCGCCACCGCCAAGGCCCGCTGCAGGGCGTTGTCCAGGTGTTTGACCAACGCGACACGCACATAGACCCTGCCTGACTCATCGATTCCATCGCCGGTGGTGAGGGTCTGGAGGATGACTTGCCGAGCGCGCTCGTCGAGCAGGGCCCGGGCCCGGGTTCTGTGCCCGCGAATCCAGAACTTTTGATCCAGTGGCTTGTGCCCAATCGCGATCGGCATGCCGAACAGCGGAGTGCGGCTCAGGCGCAGTCCGGTCGGCACCCCCTGCACTTCGACGATGTGGTAGCGCTCATCGACATCCTCGATGTAGCAAACCCCAACTTCGAGGCCCATGATGACGCCCCGGCACTCGGTGCGTCGACCGATTCCCGCCACAGTCAGACCGTGGTCCACGCCGAATGCCCGCAATGCGCGACCCATTCGGCGGGCCTCCCGAGCATCCCAGCGCTGGAACTCAGCCACAAACCAGCCCGACAGGCGCAAGGAACGGTCGCCGGCATCGAGCATCGCGGCGGTGGCAAAGCCCACCAACAACGACCCGACGCCAACCAATAGGGGGTCCACTAGTGTCCCTTCTTGGGGGTCTTGAGCAAGCTGAGTCGCCCTTGTTTGGCCACCGGCTCGACCAACGCCAGACCGCCCTCGCCCGCCCTCGGCTTGGCCAGCGACAGGGCCCCCATCTCGACCTCGCCCACCCGTGCCTGAATCTGGCGCACCGCGCGGCGCGCTCGCCCTGGCGTGTCAGACAGCAGTCCGCCCCGTTCGGCCAGCTCCAGCAGCGGTGCCACCGCCCCAACGTCAGCGCCACTCCCAAGGGTGTCAATCACCAGGTGGACCACGCGGGTATCGGGAACCGTCAACAGGTTGAGCACCTCTTGTTGAGAAGGTCCGACCCCGATGGCCACCAAGGCGTTCAACAATTCTCGGACAACGGGAAGGCGCTTGGTCCGCTCTGCCGCACTCCAGCTGTTCCAGCGGTGCAGGCCCGTGCGACGTCGCAGCGCCAGCTCAATGGTCGGCCGCAGCTCGTGCAGCACCAGGGCCGCGGTCTGGGTGGCGGCCTCTTTGACCAGACGCGCAGAGCCTCGCCGCAGGCACCGCCTCACAGCCAGGGTCAGCGGCTTTCGGTTGTGGGTATGTGCCGCGTGCTTGGCCAGCGCACGAAGTCCATAGCAACGCATGCGCCCAGAGAGGCTCTGGTCATTCGCAATGGCCTTCATGACCGAGGTATTGCCCGCCGCCTGTGCGGCCACCAGCCGAACCCTCGGCTCTTCGTCCCTCAGTCCATGCTTGACCGCCAGCTTGGTCTCGGGCGCCTCGCGGCTCCAGCGATTGACCAGCGCTCGCAGCGCCTTCTCGCGAACCCTCGGAATGGGGTCTTCCATGGCGATGTGGGCCAGCCGCTCGGGCTCTGCGGCTCCGTCACCGCGCAGGGCCGTCGCCAGCATCAAGCCACGGCCCACCGCGCGTTCGATGTACCGATGATCGGCATGGGGGATCTCGAGCCTGACGGTGCCCTGTTCGAGGACCGCGACCTCTCCACTCTCGCGGAAGATGCGGGTCACCAAGTACCGGGTGCGGGCATCGAGCAAAGAGATGACCCTTCCAGTTGCCCCGATGGCATGGACGCTATCGTCAAAGGTCTTCTCGCCGACCTTCACATCGTCCGAGCTCTGAACCTGCCGAGTGAGCCACACGCCCTTGGGCACGCCGCGCACCTCGACGATGACCGTAGAGCTGCCGTCGGCACCAAGTCCTGAGGCGGCCACCACTCGAAATCCATCCACAGTTCCCATGACCATCGCGTGGTGGTCCTCGGACCGGCGCAGGCCAAAGCGCTTGGCGACGCGTCGGCACCAGTCTCCCTGCATGATCGCCTTTTGCTCTGCGGCCTTGCCCAGGTACTGCCGGCGCGCGCCAATCAACCCCATAGCAAAGCTGCCGATGCCAAACGTCGCCAGGGCGAAGGACGTGCCGAGAAGCGAGAAGATCAGCAGGTTCATTGGGCCACCTTGGGCGGGCGAGCCATCGACAGACCACCCCGCTCATCTGGCTCGGCAACGGACAAACCGCCGACCCCCTCTGCCAATTCAGTCAGGCTCAATCCTCCGGCCTCGGCTCCCGACACCCGACTCTGAATCGCTGCAATCGCCTTCTTTGCAGCGGCGGACTCCGGCGTCCCTAGCAAGCCGCCCTTGGACAGGGGCAGAAGAGGCTCCACTGCCCGAACGGTGCCGTAGTGCCCCAACAGCTCGATCGCGGCATTGCGAACTGCGATGCCATCCGCGCTGAGCAACTGCACGAGCTCGTCCTCTTGGATTGCTCCATCGATGCTGCCCAGAGTGCGCAGGGCATATTCGCGCTTTGACAGCGACAGCTGCTTGCTGTAGACCGCCTCTCTCAACGCGTCTGCGTCCCTTAGACGTCCCGCTGCGAGCAGGCGCACCCGTGGGTCAGGGTCCGACAGCGCACCTCGGGCAGCTTCGAGCCCCTCTTCGTTGGGCATGTGGTGCAGCAGTTGGTACAGCGCACGCTCGCGAACCTCAGCGACTGGGTCGTCATCGACGATTCGCCCAAGGGACTCGCCGATGTCATCGCCTCGGTCGCGCAGGGCGTTTGCGATGTACATCGCCCACTCCACCATGTTCTGGGCATCACTCGCTGAGGTCCGACTCACCTCGTTGTGCAGCAGCCCATCCTTGACGGTCGTGCCCATGCGCATCTTCTTGAGCGCCGTGCGGGTTGCGTGGTCCATGACGGCGGTCGCCTTCAGGCGGTTGCCGTAGACCTCGACCCGATCGTCAAAGGACTTGTCCCCGATTTCGATGTCCCGGCCTCCAAAGAACTTGAAGGTCTCGCGCTTGAGCTGAAGGCCCTTGGGCAGGCCTTGCACATCCACGCAGCTGTACGTCACCGTGTTGTCGCCGGACTTGCGGGTCTCTTGCCAGACTCGGACCGGCAGGCCATCGATGCGGCCGTGGCCCTCGAAGTCGTCCGTCTGTTTGAAGTCGAGCTGCGCAAGCCACTCGCGCCACCGCTTCTTCCGCTTCTCGAGTTGGCGCCGGTTGAAGCGGACCAAGCTCATGATCAGCCAGATCATCACCGCCGCGAATCCGACACCCATCGCGAGGAGGAACGCCGTCATGAAGAGCGAAATCAGGATGGAGACCAGTTCAGCCACGTGACCAATATGTACTCGCGATTCTGCTCAAAGCAAGCGGACGACGGGCTCCTTGGACATCAGCATCTTGTTGGTCTTGAGGTCGCGCACGGTCGCAATCAGCCAGCGGTCGTCGTCCACACCAAAGCTGACCTGCAGCCGTGGTGTTCGGTCGCTGGGACGGTGGGGAGGCTTGAGCTCGCCCATGGTCGGATTGCTGCCATTTAGAGGCACGACAAGCTTGTCCTTGCCGTCTTCGAGGCGATGCAGCTGCCCTCGTTCGTCCCAGCCAAAGCTGCGATCGCCTGTCCGCGCCTGTCCGATCTCGGCGATGACCAGCTTGAACATGCGCTCGGGCTCACCCAAGGCACAGGTCGGAACGAGCTGACGAGTCCAGAAGTCCTCGCGGGTGGGAAAGCGGGTCCCAGCCGGAACCACAATGGTGTGCTCCTTGGCCTTGGTCGTCGCGTCGTACACCTCAAATCCATAGGCGTGCACGATGAAGTCTGCGGGCTCAAAGTCAGCGGCCGCCAGCGAGCAAGCGCCATGCACGACCGCCTCAAACGGCTTCCAGGCACGCACTCGATCGCGGCCAAAGCGCTCTTCGAAGTGGGGAAAGACACCCGGAAGCAGCGTCGAGCCGCCCACCATGATGATGTCATCGGGCTGCTCGCCCGCGGTGCCCAGGGCCTCGTCGGTGCACTCGCGCAGCATGCGGTACAGCTCGCGACGCTCGAGCAGCTCGACCAGCTCGCTGCGCTTCACCTCGACATATTGGGTGCTCTTGGATGGGTCGCGATGCAGGGCGATGTCATCTGGCGGCTTGAGATAGAAGCTCTCGACCTCGCGCAGGAACAGCGTCTCTTTTAGCCACCGGGACTCTTGCAGCAGCAGTCGGTACCAGAAGGGGTCGTCTTCGATGGGGCGCCGATAGTCCATGCGCTCGAGGCACAAGTCCAGCAGCCAGCGGTCGATCAAGTTGCCGCCAATCGGGCGTCCAGCCTTGGCCAGCACCGTGCACGACCCCTCGCCCACCGCGCGGGCATCGATGGCCACGAGCGCCATGTCCAGGGTGCCGCCGCCGAAGTCGACCACCAAGACCTTGCGCCGTCCCTTGGCCGTCAATCCGTAGCCAGCCGCCGCAGCCACGGGCTCATCGACGAAGTTCACTTTGCGCACGCCCACCGAGCGCAACACCCCAGCGACTTCGGCTCGGTAGGCTTCATAGGCATCGACCGGGGCTGTGACGGTCAGCTCGCGAACCCGCTCGCCGGTCTGCCTCTCGACCTCGGCAAACAGCTCGCGCATGTAGGTCCTCGCCACTTCGCGGGCGCTGAAGCTGCGCTTGCCCAGACGCGCAATGGGCTCGAGTGCGGCGTGCTGCAGGTAGGGTTTGACGCTGGGCACAAAGCACGGGTGAATGCGGCTGACGTTCCGATCCAAGGCCTCTTTGCCGATGTAGGCCTGGCGCCCCCACTGAATGCGGTCCTTGAACAAACGCCCCATCGCGGGCCACACACCGCTCTGCTCGATCAGGTGGGTCGCCGACGGCACCACCGCGGGCGCCGACAGCGGATCGCTCCCGTCGACCTCGCGACAGATATTGTCCAGGTGCAGAACGTGGGGCCGTTGCTCGTGTTCTTCCCAGCGGGCAACTGCACTATTCGTCGTGCCCAAGTCGAGGGCCCAATGACTCATTGCGGAGCGACTCCTCGGACTCCCTATACTCCCGACGATGCAACCTCCAGTCGTCCTCGTGCATGGGTTCATGGCGAGCCCCACACTGATGCGCCCCATGCAGTTCCGTCTGGGTCGGCGCGGTCTAGATGTTCACCTCGTCGAGCTGTCCCCCGGCGCGATGCAGGATCTCAACTCTCTGGCCGAGCAGCTGTCTTGGAATGTGGAGCGCGTGCTGCGCGAGACCGGTGCCCGCCAGGTCGATCTGGTTGGCGTCAGTCTGGGCGGCATCCTCGCACTGCTCTATGCGCAGAACGCCGCCCACCTTGGACAGGTTCGCCGCCTGGTGGGCATCGGCACCCCCTGGCACGGCAGCCCCATGGCAACCGCTGCCCTGCCCGTGCTCGGATGGGTCAGCGCCGGCGTTTGGCAGATTCGGACCGCCGCCCCTCTGCTGCACCGCAGCGTGCGCCGGCCTTGGTCGCCCGCGCCTT
>CAYYHT010000538.1:0-5630 GCA_964471355.1 uncultured Enterobacteriaceae bacterium | reverse complement strand
GGTCGCCGCGGGATTCACCGCTGGGTCGTCGTCGTCGCAGTCGTCGACCAGCACATAGGTGTCGGCGTCGAGGTCGTCGTCAGGCGTCGCGTCGTCGCAGTCGTCGTCGACCCCGTTGTAGGGAGCCTCGGTCGCCGCGGGGTTCACCGCCGGGTCATCGTCGTCGCAGTCGTCGACCAGCACATAGGTGTCGGCGTCGAGGTCGTCGTCGGGTGTCGTAGCGGTGCAGTCGTCGTCGACCCCGTTGTAGGGGGTCTCGGTCGCGGCGGGGTTCACCGCCGGGTCATCGTCGTTGCAGTCACTGGCGAGATCGTGGCCATCGCCGTCGAGGTCGTCGTCGAGCGTGGTGCCGTCGCAGTCGTCGTCGACCCCGTTGTAGGGCGCCTCGGTCGCCGCAGGGTTCACCGCCGGGTCGTCGTCGTCACAGTCATCGGCGAGCACGAACCCGTCGATGTCCAGGTCGTCGTCCGGGGTCGCGGGGTCGCAGTCGTCGTCGATCCCGTTGTAGGGGGCCTCGGTCGCGCTCGGGTTTACCGCGGCGGCGGTGTCGTCGCAGTCTTCCGCGAGCCAGGAGCCGTCGCGATCCTCGTCGATCCAGATCGTGTCGGGCCCCCCGGAGGCACCGATGTCGGACGGGCTCCCGTCCACGTCGAGCACGGTGGGGTCGCCGGCGTCGATCAGCGGGCTGCTGGGCGCCGGGAGCACGCCGAAGGGGTCACAGCCGTTCGGATAGGCCTCGAACAGCGGATCGGTGTCGAGGTTGGTGCCGTCGTCGATGTTGGCCCACGTCAGCGCGCCATCGAGGTGTCCAGCGGGGTTGTCGTACCAGAGGTTGTGGGTGACGACGGGCTGCGTCGTAAAGAACCAGGCCGCCTGGCCGTCGCTCGAGTCCACGAAGGCGTTGTTCTGAACGGTTCCCGGCCCCCACAGCGCCAGCGAAGCGCCGTAGACCGGCTGGAACGACTCGACGGCGTTGCGACTGCCGGCGAAGGTGTTGTTCACCACCGTGGGCGGTGGGCCGAGCCCCTGGTCGTTGAGCATGAGGGCGGCACTCAAGGACCCGACGTCCTGGTGGAGGAAGACGTTGTTCGACACGGTGACCGGACCGGTGAATCCGTTCAGGACCACTGCGCCGCCGGCGCTTGAAGATGCGGTCACGTTGTCGCAGAACAGGTTGTTGGACAGCGTGGTCGAGTTCATGGACTCGGCGGTCAGGAGTCGATCGCCATCCTGGTCGCGGAACACGCTGCGCGAGACATCGAGGTGGATACTCTGGGGCATGACGCTGCTGTTCACGAACTCGGAGTCCACGATGGTCGCGTCGAAGGAGGAACCGTTGGGGTCGCCCACCAGGTGCAGCTCCGAGCCCTCGAAGCGGACGCCGTCCAGCACGGCGGGGCCCTCAAGGACCACCGGGGTGGACCCCCTCACCACCGTGTCGATCATCTCGAAGGACGCGCCGTTCTTGCCGGTCGTGATGCAGTAGTCATCGAACCTGCCGGTGCCGAAGCACCCGTCGAAGACCGAATCTACGATGGTCAAGCTGCCCAGGAAGCCGTTGGAGACACTGGAGGAATCCAGGCTCGAAGACAGTGCCGCCCCGTGATCGCCCAGGGTAATGACATCGGTCCACGTGCATCGCTCGAACAGCAGCACCCTGTCGGATGGGGCGAAATGGACCTGGACGGAGGCCGCAGTGACGTTCCTGAGGCCGAAGCTGTCGGGATCGTACACCCGTGCGCCGGTGAAGGTGGTGTCGCGCACGTCGACGTTGGCACTGGCGATGCCAAGATCGGCAGCCTCCAAGCCCGCCCGATTGTCGACGTAGGTGCCGTCGGTCTCGGTGTACTCGGACCCACTAATCTTTACGCCCCCCCCAAGCTCGCGTCGCCCTCGCGCCACTCGGTCCCGTCCACCACACCGGTGCCCGAACCCAGCATGAGGTGCGCGCCATATTGGGCGCGGTTGCCCTCGAAGAGGCAGTCCTGGACGGTGAGATCGCTCCAGCGAGCGAAGACCGCACCGCCATCAGCCGCGCCTGAACCAAGGGCTCTTGTGGCCTCGTTGCCGCGGAAGCTCGATTCCGTCAGCGTCGCCGAGCTGTCCGAGGTCAGGTGCACGGCCCCCCCGGCGCTCCACGCCGAGTTGTCTACGAAGCTCGAGTCGGTCACGTCGAGGTTGCCCTGCTGGACGTAGATGGCCCCGCCGTTGATGCTGCTGTGGTTGCGCTCGAAGCTCGAGGCGATGATGGTGGCGTCGGCCCCGCTCACGGATAGGGCGGTGCTCGCGTTGTCGGCAAAGACGCAGTCGTCGAAGGTCGCGGCCGCGCCGTCGATGAGGTACACCTCGCTCCGGTCGGGCACGGCACCGTCGCGGACGACAATGTTGCGCAGCGTCGGCGACGCGCCGCCCGCGACCCGCAGGGCGCCGTCGGTGCCAGCGACCAGTCGGAAGCCCTCGAGCAAGGCGGTGGCGGGCTCAGCGGTCTCGAGCACGGCCGCGAAGGCGCCTCCTGCAGGATCGATGATCGTCAAGGCTGGCCCGCCGGTGCCTACCACCACCAGATCGCGGCCGCCAAAGTCGATGCTCTCGGCGTACGTGCCGGGGGCCACCTCGATGCGGTCGCCGTCTGCGGCGGCGTCGATGGCGCGCTGGATGGTGGCGTGGTCGGCGCCGCCGGAAAGGTCGACCGTCAGGGTGGCTGCCGAAGCAAGTGCCGCAACGAGGAAGAGCATGAGGCCTCTGAACAATGGGGACGCCCTAGCCTAGCCGGTACTCGGCTGGGTCGCAGCGTCCGCTCTTCGAGCCATGTGTGTCTCGCTCAGTCGGTCGCGACGACACCACGCTGCGTGTAGTCCGAGCCCAGGTGGGTCTCGTCGGCGGTGTGGGTCCAGCTGACACCATCCGGCGACATCCAAGCGTCTCCGGACTTGCCCACCGCCAGGAAGAGGTCGATGTCGTCGTTCTACGCGATCGCATCCACTTGGCGGTCGGTGCCCACAGAGCCTTCCGCCCATGTGGTGCCATCGGTCGAGGCGTACACGATGCCGGACTGTCCCGCAGCGACATAGGTGCCTGCTCCGTACGCCACGTCGGCGATGAACTAGAGGCTCGGATCTCAGCGAGCCTCGCTACGCAGTTCGGACCCCACAGCCCAGACCCGGAATTCCGTGGTACCCGCGAACGTCCGGACAGCTCGATCGGTTTCATCGCCACGCTTCGAGCGCAGCGGTGCAGGCCTCGAGCGCAGCGTCATACTCTCGGTGGACAGACAGTGGGATTTTGTCTGATATTCCAGAAAAGACGAACTTCAACGCCATATTTATGAGGATGTTCTGTTCGGTGAAGACGCCGATATGCTTCAGCCCGCCCTCGGCCGCAAGCATCTCCCTCAGACGTCGGCGAACCTTGGCATTGGGCCTCGCGGAGGAGGAGAGATCCACGACTCGCGTGTAGGCTTCGACACCTTGCGTCAGCTCCTGAACCCGGCCGGACATCAGGTTGACCGAGAGCAGGCTAGGGACTGGGACTTCACACCAGAGCAAGACGCCATCGCCGGTTCAGCGCACCCAGAGCCACGCGTCGATGTAGTGCGGGGTACTGTTTGCGTCGTTGCGGGGCGATCGTAGCATGACGACGCGGACGTTGGCGCACCGATCAGGCGGAAGCGTGCCTAGGAAGCAGGATATCGAAACGGGCTCCGCCGAGCGCGGCATCGCTGACCTCGATCGTGCCACCGGCTTCCTCGACCATCCGTCGGCACAGAAACAGTCCGAGGCCCGTGCCCTCGCCCTCTGGCTTGGTGGTGTAGAAGGGCTCGAAGAGCTGGTCGCGTAAGGCTGTGGGCACCCCTGGCCCGTCGTCTTCGACCACGAGGCGAACGCCGTCTGCGGAAGGCACGCTGTGAACCGTGACGCGGTTGGCGACGTGGCTGGCATTTAGCACGAGGTTGACCAGCACCTGGCTGAGCTTGCGCTCCGAGATGCCTACAGCCGGCAGCCCGTCCTCGACGATGAGCTCGAATCCGGCGAGTTGCTGCACCGACGGGCGCCACAGTCGTTCTGCGAGACGAACGGCGACGGCCGGGTCGCACGTCTTGTCGGCACCATTGGCTCGAGAGAAGGCGGTCAGGTCGGTGGCTAAGGAGAGCAAACTGGCTGTTGCTAGACGCATGTCATCGACGATCTCGGCGTGCATGCGTTCATCGGATGTTTTCAGGGAGGGCAGGCACATGGAGTAGACCGAGAGTGGTCCGCGCATGTCGTGGGCGACGCCTGCGGTGAGTGTGCCCAGGATTGCCAGCCGATCGGAATGGGCGGCCTGACTTGCCATGAGGGCTCTCTCATCCGCGAGCTTGCGCGCTGTCCGCTGTCTGGACGCTGCCAGGAAGCCAGCCAGCGCCAACAGCCCGCTGACGAGCAGCAGACTGAGCAGGCCCCCTCCAACCAGTGCGTACAGCGCCCTGTTCACTCCCGCGAGAGCCGCTGCGTCGTTTGCGCTGAGCGCGACCGCCCATCCCTCCGGAGCGCCTGGGATTTGGGCGCGTGCGACGCCTGCCTGCGGTGCGTCTGGCTCTTGGTCTAGCCACGCTCCGCGCGCCGCGAGTGCGTTGCCGATCGACGCCGCGTCGTGTGAGATCAGCAAGACGCGGCCATCCTCGCGTCGGGGTCCCACGAGGGTCAGGCGCCCGTCGCTCGCGCAGCGATTGCAGGTCATCGGCTCATGGCCGTGGTCTTCGCGGTGGTGCTGATGATCCCACGGCAGGGGGGTGTCCGGACTCGTGTCGAACTCCACTGTCCCGGCCTGTCCTTCCAGCACGATTCGTGAGTTGCCGACGAGTTCGCCCATACCGACTTCCGCCGCGATGGCATCCGCCTGTGCTGTTCGTACGGCAACGTAGCTGCGGGTCGCCTCGACGCTCACATTGCGGTGGGCAACGACCAGTAGGAGAATGGAAGTGATGAGCGCCGCGAGGGCGGCTGTGACCAAGAACCAGGATGTGCGCATGGAAGACTCATCGGACAGACGGCCGCCGAACTTGCGCCGCGTTCAATCAGATGACGGGTTCTGACAATGGTTGCGAGTGGTGGACCGAGTTGTCGCCGCACCACTGCCGGTCTCCTCTGCAGATACGTGACGAGACCGCTACTCAGTCGAGCTCGTGCAGAAGGTCGCCGCGATCATTCCCGGCTCCAAGCTCGAGGTGCGCGCCGTCGTGCGCGGGGCATGGCATGCCGGTAAGCTGCTCGGCGTTCTCGGCAGGCCCGCCGACGCAAGCCTCCCGTTCGCACGGGACGGCCCGGAGTAGCGGCGTCAACCCACAATACACCGCGCGACCTACCAGCACGTTGTACTGGTGAGGTGCGCGCGCGCCAAGCAACCCCACATGGCCCTCACGGAACAACCGGGCCTTTCGGCGATCGTCGTTCCGGTCGGCTCACGCCTCCCACCCTGATCCGTCACCCGCACCTCAGGGGTCGCGCCCGTCGATACTCGCCTCGGGGCACGAAATGCCCCTTTGTCCGTCTTTCGCTCCTGTAGAACGGGCTTCTGACGCCAAGATCGCCCCTTTTCGCGATGAGCCCCTCCACCTTCGCCCTTGTCGAGGCCACGTTCACGCGCGGCGACGA
>CAYYHT010000537.1:0-5633 GCA_964471355.1 uncultured Enterobacteriaceae bacterium | reverse complement strand
TCCTGCCTTCGAACGGCTGCGGCGGGCCCGCCGAGGTGGAGCTGTCCAAAGAGGGCTTGCTCGTGGCGGTCAACACGCCTTGGTACCTCGCCGACTGGGACAGAGATCCCTCCATCAATACCGACTGCGACATCGCCAGTCGCGGTGGCTTCGACTTCAACTACGAGACGGTCATCCGCAAGAATCGCGGGCGTCGCGTCATCATCGCCGGACACCATCCGCCCGAGTCCTATGGCAGCCATGGGGGGCGCTTTCCAGTGGGCGACTATTTCCTGCCTCAGAACCTGGGGCCGGTGGTGCCGCTCGCCAGACTCGTCGGGCTGGTGCCGCACGATCTGGCCCACCCGATGTACCGGGCCTACGCGAACCGGGCGATGGCGGCCGCCCAGAAGAACGGCTCCTTCATCTTCGTCGCGGGTCATGACCACACCCAGCAGTACATGGAGATCGGCGAGCAAGCGGTGATCATCTCGGGCAGCGCGGCCAAGACGGGTGCTGCGAGCTTGGGCCAGCACGCGCAGTTCGTCAGCGGAGAGCAGGGATTTGCAGAGCTGGTGGTGCACGAGGGGGGGGCTGCTCGGACCGAGTTCTTTGATGCCGCGGGTGTCCAGCTCTTTCAGGCCGAGTTGCCGCCGATGAGCACGCTTGTGGGTCAGACTCCTGACCCCGACTTCCTGGACCGGGACCAGGCGCCGGACGTGCATCCAGAGCTCGGCGCCGAGCAGGTGGCGGCCACGGTGTCCAAGAAGCCTGTGATCATGGGCAACCCGGTGTTCTGGGGACTCATGGGACGTCACCACCGACGGGTGTTCGCAGACGAGCTGAGCTATCCAGTGCTCGATCTGGCCGCGTACGAGGGCGGCTCGACCATCCTGAAGGCGGGCGGCGGCGCACAGACCAACTCCCTGCGCCTGCTCGACAAGTACGGCCAGCAGTGGACATTGCGAGCCACCACCAAGGACGCCACCCGCGTGCTGCCCTATCCACTCAATCGAGTGGAGTTCGCCGTGGGGGTCGCCGAGGACATGTTCACAGCGACGCATCCGCACGCAGCGCTGGTTGTGCCCGATCTGGCCAGCGCACTCGACATCTACCACCTGTCTCCTCGCTTGGTCTACGTGCCGGCGCAGCCCGGTCTGGGCCCGTTCTCGCGGCTGGTCGAGAACGAGGTCGCCATCCTGGAGCGTCGCCCGGAAGAGCCCGAGAGCGGACCCCTGCCCGAGGCCGTCGGCGGGTCCCAAAAGGCCTACAGCACGCCGCAGGTTCTCGAGCGCTGGAAGGAGAACCCGCGTCGACACCGCATCGACGAGGCGATGGTTGTTCGGAATCGACTGTTCGATCTGGTGCTAGGTGACTTCGACCGCCACGACGACCAGTGGCGCTGGTCCCGAGTGCCCGATGAGTCGGCCGGACCCGGTGCGAAGTTCCGCTACGTGCCCATCCCCCGCGACCGAGATCAGGCCCTGTCGAACTACGACGGTGCTGTTCCCGCCCTTGCACGCCTGATGTCGCCGGCCATTCGGCAGATGAAGCCGCTGGGCAAGACCATCCGCAATCCCAAGTGGCACAGCTACAACGGGCGCACCTTCGATGAGACCTTCATGCCGTCAGTCGATGAGGATGTGTGGTCGGCCCAGGTGGCATTCATTCAGCAGGCCCTGACCGACGCCGTCATCGACAAGGCCATCGCGGCCATGCCCCCGGTGGTCGCCGAGAACGACGGGCCGGCCATGCGCGCGGCCCTCATCCAGCGCCGCGACCGATTGGACACCATCGCGGAGCGGTTCTACCGCCAAGTGACCCGGGTGGTCGAGGTCACCGGCTCGCAAAAGAAGGACAAGGTGACCGCCGAGTACACCGACGCCGGCCTGCATGTACGCATCAAGCGTCGCGGCAAGAAGGGGCACACCTTCGAGCGGACCTTCGATGCGTCGGACACGCGGGAAGTTCGGATCTACGGACTCGATGGCGACGACACCTTCGAGGTCTCGGGCACGGCTGCACGGGGCGGCGGCATTCGGCTGCGGCTGATCGGCGGAGCAGGCGACGACGCGTTCGAGGACACGAGCCGCACCCCAGGCCTGGGCAAGAGCACACACGTCTACGACGCAAAGCCGACCAGCAAAGAGAAGCGTGAGCTGGTGACCCGCGGTCGCGAGCTGGCCGACCACCGGTCCAACATCACCGAGCGCCACCAGTACTACCGGCGCGACAAGCACTACGACCTGGACTGGGCCTATGCCCTGCCAAGCGTCGGCTACCAGCCAGAAGATGGAGCGCTGCTCGGCGTCATGGGCCAGGCGACTGACCACCGCTTCAAGCGCGACCCATACGGCGCTCGCCACCACTTCGACGCGGCCATCGCAACCACCACGCTGGGCGTCGACCTCAACTACCGAGGGACCTACGTCGACGTGCTGTCGCGATGGGACCTGGACGTCTCTGTCTACGGCCGCACTCGATTGGGGACAGACACTTGGTTTGGGCTCGGCAACGAGGCCGCCATTGTCGATGACCTCGACTTTTACCGGGTTCGGCGTGGACTTCAGGGCGGGCAGCTGGCTCTGGTGCGGGGGTGGTCAGCCGAGAAGGTGCGGCTGAGCCTGGGTGCGGGTGTGGAGCGCTCCCGCGTCGAAGAGAACGCCGGCCGGTTTGTGACCGACGCCGACTCCGATGTGGACAGCCGGGTCTTCGATCCGCAGCTGTTTGCCAAGACCAACGCACGGCTCACCTTCGACGCCCTCGACAACCACAACCTGCCGCGCCGCGGTGTGGAGTTTGACCTGTGGTCCGAGGGACGGCTCGAGACCCAGCAGATGGTTCCCAGTGGCACCCTGGCCGCCATGCTCGCTTCCCATCTGCCTCTGGGGCGTGGGGAGCGCTGGATCTACGGCAGCGCTCTGCACATGGGCACCGTCCTCGGTGACGCTGATTTCTTCAATGCCATGTCCGCTGGAGGCACGCTGATGCGAGGCTATTTCGAGGGTCAGCTCGCGGGTCAGACGACCTTCGCCCACCAGAACGACATGCGGGTGCAGGTGCTCGGAAGGCCCGGTTCGTCGCAGTTCGTGGGCGGCCTGTCGGCGTCGGTGGACCACGGGCGTACCTGGGCAGATGAGGCCTCCAATACCTGGCATGCGAACTTCGGCGGTGGCGCTTGGTTCGGCCTTGCACAGACCCTCGGCATCTCGGTCGAGGTCTTCGTCGCACCCGATGTCGAAGAGCGTGACCCTAGACTTCAGCTCTCGATGGGGCCATTGTTCCGTCGGCATCTGATGGTGGAACGATGAACGACGAGTCCGAGCCGGCCCCGGTGACTGCGCCCGAAATTCCCGGGGACGTGGTCAAGAAGAAAAAGAAGAAGAAAAAGGTCAAAAGCACCCTTCCCGAGCGCGATATCCAGACTTGGTTCCGGTTGACCTCGCGCAATCTATACACCCGTCGCCAGCAGCTCGATGCCAAGGCCAACATCCTGCTCTCGGTCAATGCGGTGATGCTCACCCTTGCCGCCGGCACCGTCTACCCATCCATCGACGGTCACGTGCCGCTGCTCATCGCGATGCTGCCGGTCTCGTTGGCCAATCTGATCGCGATGTTCTTGTGCGTTCGCGCGATGCGGCCGCACATCCCGTTGCGCGGTGGGACCTTCGAAGACTGGGAGGTCCAGAACAACGAGATGCGCCTGACCACCTTCGACTACTACTACCGAATGCCCGAGGACAGCTACGTGACCGCCGTCGAGGACCTGCTCAAGAGCCAGGACTCGATCCACACCTCTCTGATCAACGACATCTACGAGCTCGGCATCCTTTTGGCCCGTCGATATGCCTTGTTGGACCTGGCATATCGTATCTTCATGATCGGCGTCTTTTCGTCCACGCTGCTGTTCACCTTCGTCGAGATCTTGGTCGCTCGGGGAGGAGCGTCATGAGCGGCCCCAACAAGGACATCCAGACCTGGTTTCGGCTGGTCTCCAAGAACATGTACGTTCGCCGCCGGCAGCTCGACAGCAAGTCGGCCACCGTGTTCTCGTTCTCGGCCACCATGGCCAGCCTGGGCTTTTCGACCTACCCCTACGTGCGCCATGACGCGGGCATGACCGCTCTGGTCGCCCTGTTTGTCATGGTGTGCTTCATCTCGATGTACCTCGGCGTGCACGCGATGCATCCGAAGATTCGAGGACCGGGCCGTCCGACCGACGAACAGCTTCGCGACGGCGTTCCGATGCTCACCACCTTCGAGCACTTCCGAAACATGTCTGAAGAGGAGTACCACGCGGCCGTTCTGAGCGTGATTCACGACGAAGCGCGGCTCAGGCGCTCTCTGGCCATGGACCTGCACCACCTTGGGGTCGAGCTGGGCGAGCGCTTTGGGTACCTGCGGTTGAGCTACGGAATCTTCGCGACGGCCCTGTTCATCCTCGTCTTCACCTTCCTGTACATCCAGTGGAAGATGTTTACCTGACGATGGACGCCTATTCTCGCCAGCTACGGCTGCGAACTGTGTTTGTAGGGGCGGCAACGCTCCAGGCGCTGTTGGTGGTCGCGCTCTTGGGATTGCTTTCGTACCAAGCAGGGGTTCGCTCGGCTGATCAGGCCGCCACCGACATGCGGCAGCAGATCCTCTCTGACATCCGGTCGCGAATCCTGGCCAACCTGGGCGAGAGCGAGCGAGCCACCCGATTGCTGGTCTCGCCCTCGCTGCGTCCGTTGATGAGCTTTGATGACGTCGATGCCCTCAAGCGAGTGCTTCTCGATGTGCTGCTCGTCCATCCCACCCTTGGCTACACCGCCTTCGGCAGCGCAGATGGCCGAATGATGACCGTGGGACGCACGGCCCAAGGCGGGTACGTCGTGGAGCAGGCGCTGGATGACCACACCTTTGAGAAGTGGTCGGTCGATCCCCAAGGAAATCGGCTCGAACATCTTGGGACACGGGGCGTTTATCACGCCAACACGCGACCCTGGTACATCCAGGGGGCCGATCACTCCGGCTTCAGCTGGACCGAAGTCTATGTCTACTACGGGACCCAGGAGCTGACGGTGGATGGCGTGCTCGCCCTTCGTGACGACGGCGATGCGGTTGTGGGGGTCGTGGACGTCGGCTTTCTGCTCAAGCAGGTCGATGAGATCTTGCAGCAGGCCCGCGCGCAGTTTCCGGCCACCGTGGTCCTGGTCGACGATGTGGGCCACCTGGTCGCCACCGCCGATGGCGACGCCGTCCTGCTGGGGACCGATGGCGAAGGCGCACGTCAGCTGGCCACAGCCTCACGCGACCCCGCTGTGCGCGCTGCAATGGCTTGGCTGGGCGATGTAGACCCGCCCATGGCGGGCCTCATGGACAGCATCCCCGTCGACGGCCAGCCCTACCACGTGCTCGCGGCGCCACTCGGAGACCAGGCTCCGTCTGGTTGGATGCTGTTGGTTGCCATTCCGGATTCGGTGTTCTCATCTCATATTGTCGCGCTAAAGTACGCGTTAATCCTTGCTATTGGTCTGACGATGGCCACGGCCTTGGGCTTGGCGCTGGTGCTCGCCGGACTGCTCGAGCGCCCCGTTCAGGCCTTTGTTCAGCGCACTCAGCAGATCTGTGAGGGCCAGCTCGACGTCGACTTCCCGGACGTCCCCGTCTAC
>CAYYHT010000536.1:0-5634 GCA_964471355.1 uncultured Enterobacteriaceae bacterium | reverse complement strand
AGCTGCTCGAAGCGCTCGGGAGTGAGCTCAAGCAGGCTCGCCATCTCAAATGCGCCCGCGTTGTAGACCACGACGTCCGGGGTGCCAAGCTCGGCTTGGATCGCCGCCATGGCCCGCGTGACTTCTGCGGGCACTGTGGCGTCGGCCGTGATGCCCATGCCTCGGGCGTTGTAGGTGCCGATGTCAGTGAGGGCTGCGTCGACCTTGGCCTTTGTGCGCGCAATCGCGGCGACCGCATAGCCCTCGCTCGCAAAGCGGCGACACAGGGCTGAACCCAGGCCGGGGCCGACCCCGACGATGACTGCAACGGACATGATGAACTCCTGGTTCCGGTTCGACAGACTGTACGGCGGCACAGCCAGACTGTTTCGTCTGACTGTGCAAACACGCGCTGCACGGCTCTCGCTAGCGGACGTAGAACTCGAAGGTGCCGAACTGCGGGGGGCTCTCGTTCTGGGTCGAGAATGTGGCGGTGGGGCTCACGAAGCTGATTTCGCTCGATGTGTCCCACTGTCGGAACTGGCGCACGCTGGTGCTGGAGCCAGTGTGGCGGTACGGCGCCACGATCATGCGCAGGTTGCTGTAGTAGTTGGGGCTCGAAGGGTAGATGCCTACGAGGTAGCCGTTGCCGAAGGAACCGCCATAGCCGCTGTTGCTGGAGTTCTTGCCCGGCAGCATGATCTTGTCGGTGTTGTTCAGGGTCACCAAGCGCGAGTGATTGCTTGAGTGGTACTGGCTGCCGGTGGCCGCGGTCGAGGTCATCTGGTTGTAGGTCCAGGTGCTGGGCCTAGAGCCAAAGGCGTTGTACAGGGTGACTCCGCTGTCATCGATCAGCTTGACCATGACCTCGGACCCGGTGTGGCCGGCCATGCTGGTGTCGACGCAGTTGTCGAACCAGTCGCCGCTGGTCTCGTCCTCGGCCGAGGTGTTCACGAACTCGAGGCAGCGCTCCCAGCCACCGCCAAAGTCTTCCATGTTGCAGTAGACGTCGTAGGAGTCACTCAGGTCGCCCAGTGTCGGGTCGATGGTGTAGATGCCGCTGGCGGTCGCGCCCGCGGCATAGGTCTCGGCGCAGTTCTCGCGCACGCAGGTTGTCGGAACGACGGTGGAGTCGCCGTCGTCGGGGTCGACGCAGTCGGGGTCGGTGTTGTCGACCGAGTAGCCGTCGCCGTCTGCATCGTTGCCGTCGACACCGTCGCAGTTGTGGTCGAAGGCGTCGCCGTAGGTGTCGATTGCGCCGGGGTTGACGCTGGCGTCCGTGTCGTCACAGTCGCCGCCACCGCGAGCCGACTGGTTGAAGCCATCGCCATCGATGTCCAAGACCGCGTTGGTGTCGCAGCCCCAGACGTCGCCCACGTCGTTCGAGACATCCCAGCTGCCGCCGTTGACTGGATCGATGCGCACCAGCGAACCACTGAAGTCGCCGTAGATGAGGGCTGCGTCGCCAACGGGGGAGTCGCAGATGCCATGGATTTCGGTGCCGACGTTGAAGTCGGTGCGCGTGGCGCCGTTTCGGCCGATGTGCATCAGTGACTCATCGCTGCCACCGGCAACCCAGAATCCACCGGTCTTGTCGGGAATCATGATCTGCGGGGTATCCGAGAAGGTTCCCTCCACCGTCCAGGTGCCAGTGCTGGGTGCATAGGACCGCAGCTCTTGCTCGACGCGGAAGGTGGTGTACAGCGTGTCGTCGCCTTCGAGTCGAACCGTATGAATGGCTTCGGTGGCCAAGCCGGTGGCCAGAACCGAGGTGGAGCCGTCGGAGGGGTCGTACTCGGCGATGGTGTCGTAGGTGGTCAGCAGGACCGTGTCTGTGCCGTGGTCGTACCAGAGTCCGTGGATGTCCGGGTAGCCAGTGGCCACGGTCTGCGGGTTGCTGCCGTCCGAATCGAGGTGCAGCAGAGAACCAGTGCTGATCACCGATGCGTACAAGGTGCCATCCGGAGCGACAATCACGTCGATCATCTCGCCCAGGCCCGCGGCGGTCCAGATGACCTCTCCGCTGTCGTAGTTCACCGCCCACAGCTCGCCGGTGTACCGGTCGACGCCGAACACGGAGTAGGGAACTGTGATGCCGTCGCAGTCGTCGTCGATGCCGTTGCCCGGCTGTTCGGGCTCGCTCGGGTTGATGGCTGCGTCGTCGTCGTCGCAGTCATTGCTCAGGGCAGCCCAACCGGGGCTCTCTTCGCAGAACATGAGCGCGCCGTAGCTGAATCCGTGGCCGTCGCCGTCGGCGTCCGGGTAGAAGGGCATCTCGTCGACGGCGTTGTCGTCGGCCGCACCGTTGCAGTCGTTGTCGACGCCGTTGCAGTACTCGGCTGCTCCAGGATGGACCGAGCCGTCGCTGTCATCGCAGTCGTCGTCGCACTCTTTGAAGCCATCGCTGTCGCCATCTGCCTCGTCGGTGGGCAGAGTTCCGTCGCAGTCGTTGTCGGCGCCGTCACACAGCTCGGTGGCAGATGGGTACGAGGTCGGGTCGAGGTCGTCGCAGTCGTCGCTGCTTGTGCCGTAGCCATCGGGTGCATCGCATGCGTCGACGCTGAAGCGGGAGCCGCCCACGCCATCGCCGTCGTTGTCGGCGTACCAAGTGGTGAAGTCCGAGGCCTCTTCGTCGAGCATGCCGTCGCAGTCGTCGTCCGCATCGTTGCAGACTTCGGTGGCGGCCGGGTTGACCGTCGCGCTCAGGTCATCACAGTCGGTGTTGTTGGCGACATAGCCAGTAGGCTGGTCGCAGGCGATCGCACTGACCGCCGCATCGCCAAATGTGTCGGTGTCTTTGTCGAGGTACCACAGGGTGCCGCCCTCGGCGCCAGCCTCGTCGGCCTCGCCATCGCAGTCATTGTCTGCCCCGTCGCAGACTTCGGTGGCATCGGGGTTGATCGAGCCAACGGCGTCGTCACAATCCTGGCAGGCGGGGAAGGCGTCCCCGTCCGCGTTGGCGTAGCCGACCGACCCGTCGCAGTTGTAGTCCTTGGGGTCGGCGCAGTCTTCTTCGCTGGCCCCCGGGTACACGGCAGCGTCGCTGTCGTTGCAATCCGTGGCGTCTTCGACGTAGCCAGGCAGTTCAGAGCAAGACAGGACTCCTGACCCAATGTAGCCGGCACCGTCGCCGTCCCCGTCTGCATAGAACATGATGGCGTCTTCAGCGGCGTTGTCGATGGTGCCGTCACAGTTGTCGTCGACGCCGTTGCAGACTTCGACTTGTCCGGGTCCGACCGCAGCGTCGACATCGTTGCAGTCGGCCCATGCGGGCACGCCGTCTTCGTCGCTGTCAGGGTCGTTGCGGCAGCCGGTGGTGATGAGAAGAGCGGCAACAATCAGGGCACGCATGGTGAACTCCAAAGTAACGGGACGCTCATGGTCACATGCCCGCTGGCGCGTTGGCAGGTTTTTTCAGTCCAGAACGGTGTGCTCCGCCGCCCCTTCGATGGTGAGCTCGACGTCGGCGTCCCACGCACTCATTGGGGCCTCAAGGTCTCGGGTACATTTTCGAGGTTCAGGCGCAAGCGAAACCAGGGCTTGGAGGCGCCTCGCATCCGGTCTGACAGGACGTCGGCCGGACGCAGATAGGCCGCGGCCTGTGGGTGTTGCTGCTTCCAGATCTCAAGGGCCGTGTCGAGTTCCGCCTCGCTTGCGGACGCAGCGACGACGATCACCGGTTTGGCGGGTTTGGCAGGACCGTCCCACAGGCCCCTGGCTTGCTGGCCATGGGCGAGCTCAAGAAGGGAGGTCAGGCTCCCCGGCGAAATGCGGTCGATGGCGGCCCACGGGTCGCCCACGTCGTCGATGCGCTCGGGCACGGTCTCGATGGTGAAGTCTGCGGGGTCCACATGGGGCACCTCATCCCAGGATACGGGAGTCGAGACCCGCGCATCGGGGGTGGGGCGCACCGAATAGACCGAGGCCATGTGCCGATCCCGGGCATTTTGGTTGTAGTCCACGAGCACGCCGGTGCGGTTCTCTTTGCGCCACTGACTGGTGGCTTTGCCTGCAGAGACCGTCTCGAGCTCACGCGCAATCGCTCGGCCGGCCGTCCACACGGTGTCGGTCACTTCAGTCGGCGTGATGGGCACGTAGATGTGCATGCCTCGTCCGCCGGTGGTCTTTGCGAATCCGGTCAGGCCGTGGTCCGAAAGCACGTCGCGCACCATCAATGCGACCTCGATGACCAGCGAAAACGGCACCCCGGGCACCGGGTCCAAGTCGATGCGCAGGCGGTCGGGATGGTGCAGGTCATGGGCTCGGACGGGCAGGGGATGCATGTCGATGCAGCCCAGGTTCAGCAGGTAGTGCACCGTCTTGAGGTCCTTGACGACGACCTGTTGGGTCCAGTGCCCCGAGTCGTAGGTCAGCAGCGCGGTGTTTACCCACGGCGGCGCGTTCTTGGGCACGCGCTTTTGATAGAAATGCTCGCCCGTGACCCCCTTGGGGTGCCGCTTCATGATGACCGGTCGGTCCTGCAGCCCGCGCAGCAGCTCGACCTCGACGAAGCTGTAGTAGTCGGCCAGATCTCCCCGGGTGATGCCGATTTCGGGGAACAGCATCCGGTCGGGTTTCGCAATTTCGACGTCGAGATTGGTCACAGTGATTGGGCGTAAGGACGTTCGCAGCTACTTCGGTGTCGAGGATACGCGATGCTCATCTTTGCCCTCCTTTCATCTGCAGCCCTGGCTGCTGACTTCGACACGCTGCTGGCCGACTCTGGTTGGGAAGTCGTAGCCGAGCCCAGTACCAAGGAAACCGGACCGATCGACCTGCGGCTCAAGGTCATCGACGGCACTCAGTGCCTGCGTGGACGGGCGGTGGTCGATGTGCCCATCGCCAACCTCTACGACGTCATCACCGACGTCCCATCGGCCAAGAACTTCTCGAGCGAGACCCTGCTGGAGTCCAAGGTCATCGGCCACAGCGGGGCTTCGGTGGACTACTACCAGCACCTCGATGTGCCCAGCTGGACGATGGCCAGCGATCGATTCTGGGTGCTGCGTGGAGCCCCCGCGGACGAGGGCACGACCCGTGCGTTCCGCTGGCAGCGCTTTGACTGGCGAGCGGCCTACCCCGACCTGGCCAAGTCCATCGACACCGACCACAGCAGTGCGGTCGAGCCCACGCCGAACTGGGGCACCTGGCAGTTCACGCCGTCCGACAATGGCACCGTGGCGGTCTACTACATCTGCACAAATCCCGGAGGCAGCCTGCCCGAGTGGCTGGCTCGGCGGGCCGCGGTTCAGACCTTCCCGGACACGATGGGCGATGTGGTGCGCGAGGCCATGAAGCGGGCCGGCAAGTAGCTACAAGCTGGCCAGGACCTCTTCGGTGTGCTGGCCCAGGTTGGGAACCCGTCCGTTCAAGATGACCGAGTCGGGCATCGGGGAGCGCACGCGCCCGGAGTCATCGACCAGACCACGCGATCGGTATTGTGCGTCGCGTTTTGCTTCGGCGGGTGTGTTCACCGGCGTCGCGGGCACACCGGCGTCGATCAATCGGTCCAGCCAAGCGTCGCGGGTGCGCTTGCGCAGCTTGTAGGCAATCACCGGCCTGAGTACGGGGCCAAGCGCTGTGCGAGCGGGCATCGGCAGCTTGGCGATGCGTCCCAAGCCCAGAACCTCGCACATCGATGTCCAGAAGTGCTTC
>CAYYHT010000535.1:0-5637 GCA_964471355.1 uncultured Enterobacteriaceae bacterium | reverse complement strand
CCTGCCTACTCTGCCGCCCGTGACCAGCGACGGCCCGCCGTTGGTGGTGATCACTATCGACACGCTGCAGTGGCAGCGCATGGCCAAGATGCCGACGGTCCGCCGCATTGCCGATCGCGGCCTGTACTGGGATCAAGCCATGTCCACCTCGTCGTGGACCATGCCGGCTTTGGCGTCTGTGCAGACGGGCCTGCCACCGTCCGAGCACGGCGCTGCGGCGCAGATTGGTGGAGCCTACCAGGGCCTGTCCGACGATGTGACGACCCTGCCCGAGCTGTTGTCCGAAGCTGGCTACCGCACCCATGGCATCACCACAAACGGCTGGCTGTCCGAGCAAATGGGCTTCACTCGGGGCTTTCAGCGCTACGAGTTCACTCCGATGTACACCCCGCAGCGGCTCATGCTTGCGGGCTACGGGACCGACAAGCCCTCGTACCGCGCCGATGTGGTCACCGACCGAGCCCTCGCGGCCCTCGATGAGCTTCCCGATCGGGGCGCCTACCTGTGGGTGCACTACGTCGAACCGCACCTGCCCTTTGAGCTTGGTGAGCCCCCGGCGTGGCTGGCCGGCAAGGCCGACATTCCCGCCCGCTTGGCCTCGGTCTCGGACCGCCAGGGCGCGCTGACGTCCTACCAAGATCAGATTGACTACCTGGACACCGAGCTTGCACGGTTGCTCGACGCGATGGATGCGCGCGGATGGGACAAAGAGGCGGTGGTCGTGATCACCGCGGACCACGGCGAGGAGTTCTGGGAGCACGGCAACCTCGGTCACGGCCACTCCCACCATGGCGAGGTCATCGACGTCGGCTTGGCCATCTCGGGTCCGGGATTCGACGCTGGGCGAGAGGGCACGGGCCTGGCTTCGCTGACCGATGTGCCGGTGACGCTGCTTGCGGCCGCGGGCGTGCCGGCTGCCGATATGACGGGCCAGGACCTGCGCTCGCTGCCCACCGACCGGGTGGTGACGGCGTGGGGCAATCTGCGTCTGCAGGTGCAGGCCAGCGCCCGAGATGCGCAATGGCGGGTCATCCTCGATGCGGACTGCACCCTCCGCGCCTATGACTTGGAAGCGGATCCCACAGCACAGCAAGCTCGCTGGCTTGGCCCTGACCATCGGGTCGTGCAGGCCGTCTTGGGGGCGTCGGGACCGATGATCGAGTCGGGAGGCAGTGAGGTCTCCGCCGAGCTTGCAGCCCTTGGCTACGTCGTGGGCGAGACCGATGGCAGCGACCCATGGCCTGCCTGCGATGCCGACGACATGCGCGTCATCGGCGAACTCGAGGCTCCGGCTGCCCCCGTCGAGGTGACGGACGGTGCCGGGGATGTGGAGGCACCACAATGAGCGACCACAACGGCCTATATGTAGGCGAAGACGGTGCGACGCGCTGCTTCTGGGGCCGGGGCGATCCGCTGTACCAGCCCTACCACGACGACGAGTGGGGCATGCCCGTGGACGACGACCACCGGCTGTTCGAGAAGGTCTGCCTCGAGGGCTTTCAGTCCGGATTGTCGTGGCTGACCATCCTGCGCAAGCGCGAGAACTTCCGGCGCGCGTTCGCGGACTTCGACTTCCGCAAGGTCGCTTTGTTCACCGAGGCCGATGCGGCGCGCTTGGTCGGTGACAAGGGCATCATCCGGCACAAGGGCAAGATCGCCGCCACGCTGAACAACGCGGCACGGGCGGTCGAGATGGTCGACGAGTTCGGCTCCCTCGGCGCCTATTTCTGGGGCTGGGAGCCCGACGCACACAGCCGCCCAGCCGTGGTCAGCTGGGATGCACTCCGGGCGATGTCGACCACCGACGTCTCCAAGGCCATGGCCAAGGACCTCAAGAAGCGTGGCTGGAAGTTTGTCGGCCCGACCACGGCCTATGCGTTCATGCAGGCCATGGGCATCGTCAACGACCACATCGATGGCTGCATCAGCAGAGATCGCTGTGAGGCGGCCCGCGCCTCGTTCGTTCGGCCGCGTCAGTCACCCATCGGGTAGCCGAGCTGCTCCCAGACATACATGCCAGGTGGCATGTCGTAGACGTTGCAGTAGCCGCGGTCGACCAGCTCGTTCGACGCGATCTCGCTCATGGGACCGGTCAGGCAGTACACGACGATCTTGGCCCCCTTGTCTTGGGTCACGTGGTCCTCGATGCCGTCGATGTCTTGGAATGAGACGTGCACATCGGTCTGGGTGATCTCGCCGGCATAGGGCACGTGCACGTTGACCAGCTGAAAGTCCTTGGCGTCGAGCATGGACAGCAGCTCATCGGCCGTCAGGTCGGTGACGGACGGTGTGATGCCCTCGCAGGGGTCGGTGGGCAGGTCGGTCTCGTCGGGGATGACGGTGTCCTCGGGGGGGCCACAGGCGGTCAGCGCGAGCAGCAGCGTGAGGGTCGTGGGCAGTCTGAGCATCGTTCCTCCCTGGTTGGCCATGCAACAGGCCCAATGGGCAGGGCTAATAGGCCGTCACGGCTGTTCGCGCTTGTTGGCGCAGCGCTTGATGGGCCGTCAATCTGTGAGCCCGGCTGGAGGTTCATGGGGGCGAGTCTACTCCGACCGATTACGCCGTGCGCATGCACTTTCCCGAATACGAGACCCACGACGCCACCGCTCTTGCAGCCCTCGTCAAGAGCGGTCAGGTGTCTCCCGAAGAACTGCTCGAAGCCAGCATTGAGCGCATCGAGGCCCGAAACCCCAAGCTGAATGCGGTCGTGCACAAGCTCTACGACCGGGCTCGAGCAAATGCCGCGAGCTTGCCGGACGGTCCCCTGCGCGGAGTGCCCTTTCTGGTCAAGGACCTGAAGATGCAGATCGCCGGCACACCGACGTCGGACGGCACCCGCTTGTCCCGTGGGGTCGTGCGTGATGGCACCAGCGTGCTGGCCAAGCGCTACGAGGCCGCTGGGCTGCAGATTGTCGGCAAGACCAACACGCCCGAGTTCGGCATCATGGGCATCACCGAGTCCGAGGCGCTCGGGCCATGCCGGAACCCGTGGAATCCGGACCACACGCCGGGTGGCTCCTCGGGTGGTGCTGGGGCGGCGGTGGCTGCGGGCATGGTTCCTGTCGCCCACGGTGGGGACGGCGGCGGCTCCATCCGCATTCCAGCGTCGGCCAACGGCCTGTTCGGCCTCAAGCCGACCCGAGGTCGCGTGACCATGGCTCCGTTCATTGGCGAGGCCTGGGGCGGCTTTGTGCAGGAGCATGTGCTGGCCCGTTCCGTGCGCGACTCCGCACTGCTGCTCGACATCGAAGACCCGTTCACCCCGGGCGAGCCCTACGCGGCGCCGCACAAGCAGCGGCCGTGGGTCGAGGAGGTCGGAGCCGACCCCGGAACCCTTCGGGTGGCCATCACCACGACGCCGCTGTTCGGCGACGAGAGCCATGCGGACTGCATTGCGGCGGTCAAAGACACCGCAGCCCTGCTCGAATCGTTGGGTCACACGGTGGTCGAAGGGCGCCCACCCTTCCCCCGCGAAGATCTTGTTCGCGCCTACTTCACGACTGTTGGGGTCGGAGTGGCGGGATTTGTGGACAGCACCGCAGCTCTGGCAGGCAAGAAGCCGCGAGCCAAGGACTTCGAGCCGGCGACCTGGTTGCTCGCGCTGATTGGGTGGGCCACCTCGGGACCCGAGCTCGTCCGGGCGCAACAGGTCATGCATCGGGCGTCCCGCGACGTCGCGAACTGGTTTGAGACCACCGACATGTTGCTGACCCCCACCATGGCGCGGCCACCGGCGCGCATTGGCGAGCTCATTATCCAGCCCGGCGAGCGGGCTCAGATCTCCGTGCTGCGACGGCTGCCCTTCAAGGCGCTGCTGGATTTTGCGATGAGCAACATGGGAGGAGGCAAGCTGGCTTGGACTCCCAATACGCAGCTGTTCAACCAGACCGGCCAGCCCGCGATGAGTGTGCCCCTATTCACCAACAGCGATGGCTTGCCCATCGGCACGCAGTGCGTCGGACGCTTTGGCGACGAAGCGACCCTGTTTCGCCTGGCTGCACAGCTCGAGGCAGCGCGACCGTGGAGCCTGCCCCAGCTGTGATCGAGCCAGGAGTGAGGGTGAAAAACTCGCTCCGCACGCCTTTGCTAGGCCTCTTGAGCCAGCTCGACAAAAAAGGCCTCGGCGTCGGCGTCGGCTGGAAAGATCAGCTCC
Organism: uncultured Enterobacteriaceae bacterium; assembly: GCA_964471355.1. Taxonomy (GTDB): domain Bacteria; phylum Myxococcota_A; class UBA796; order UBA796; genus CAYYHT01. The sequence goes on along the minus strand of CAYYHT010000535.1, from coordinate 1,484 downwards.
ACACGAATCTCGGCCATGGTGACATCCGACGGGTGGTCGAAGTGCATCACGGTGGACAGCGTGCGAATCGCTCGCCCTTGAATCTGCATGGTCGAGCACATCGCGCGGGTATCGAGGGAGTCCGGAGCAGGTCCCAGGCCCTTGGCGTGGTCCTCGGCGCGACTCAGCAGGGCAGGCAGATCGGGGTGGGGGCGCTGGAGCAGCTCGGTTCGAAGGGCAGCCACGGTCTGACGGGCACTCTCTTGCCAGCCCTCGCCCATGGCCGGTGAGCACCACATGTCGACGAGTGCCTCGGGGCTCATCTGGGTCATGCCGGGGAAGATGCGCTCGGCCGCAGCGTTCGAACCCAGGAACTTCAGGGCCGGGCCGATGGCCCACGCCGGGTAGGGCTCGTGGTTGCGCAGCACAGCGTCGACGACCCTCCGCACGGGCGCCATCTGTGCGTCCTCCAGGGGCTGCTCGGTATAGGCGGGGGACAGACCGGCTGCGACCAGAAGGGCGTTGCTGTCGCGCAGGGACAGGCTCATCGCGTCGGCCAAGCGCAGCACCACCCCGCGTCCGGGACGCGAGCGGCCGGTCTCGACGAACGACACGTAGCGCGACGTCGTTCCCGCGATGAGCGCAAGGTCCAGCTGGGACAGTCCGCGTCGCTTGCGCCAGGCGCGGAGGCGCTCTCCAAATCGACTGAGGGTGGGCATGGCCATGGTCTATCCCCCGAGTGCTGTGGACAGCATCGCGAGCTTGCGCGGATGCGGCTTGCCCGTCTCGACGCGGTGCCGCAGCTCGTCGCTGAAGTGCTCCATGTCGTGGGCCAGCAGCAGTGGCAGCAGGCTGCCGAAGGGACGCAGGAACCAGACCAGCTCGACGGTGGCTTTGCTGCGCACGATGCACTCGTTGGGGCCAACGGACTCGACGGACCAGGCGTTGCGGGCCTGCTTGACGAACCAGGGCAGGCCAGCGTCTGCCTTGTAGGTGAAGCGGTGTGCGTCGTCATCGAACGCGGTCAGGGTCTCGGTGACCTCGCCCGGCGGAAAGGGGCCGAAGCCGACTCCCTCGCAGGTGCGTTCACAGCCGACGCCCAGCTCCCCCTTCTTGGATGAGGAGCGCAGCGTTGCCGACCACTGTGCGATGTCTCCAAACTGCTCTCCCAGGACCTGCCAAGCTGCCTCGGCCGACGCCTGGATGAGGATCTCGGTCTCGAACTCCATGAGCACCTCCGTGTCCCAAGCCTAGGGATGCGCGCGGGTGCTGACCATTCCCAAATTGGGAGCCATCTCTACAGTCGACTGGTTGGTCGTGTCTGAAGTTCGGCGAACTTCAGACTCAACCCACGAGCGCTAGAGCTTGGTGATGGTGACTTGCCCCTCTTCGACGTTCGAGTTCACGGAGTTGTCGACGTTGTCTCCAGCGTTGAAGGAACCACCGCCGCCGCCTTCCCACACGCCAGTGCCTCCCTGATTCGATCCACCGCCGCCGCCTGAGTA
>CAYYHT010000534.1:0-5649 GCA_964471355.1 uncultured Enterobacteriaceae bacterium | reverse complement strand
GCGAACTGGGCACCCGCGGCCAGGGCGACCGCCGACACCAGCGGCACATCATCGAGCTCGCCGTCTGGCCCGGAGCGAGCGTGACGAGCGATGTCCCAGACGAGCGGAATGCACAAGCCGCCTAAGATCGCGCCCAGCCACTTGCTGCTGATGAATGCGTCGACGCCGATGAGATAGAACGGTGCCAGCAGGGCGACCCACAGCGGGTTGGTGTAGCCCTCGACCCGCTCGCCTCCGACGTAGGTGACCAGCCCTTCTCCGTGAATCAGGTGGTCGCTGTAGGCGAAGCTGATGGCCGCGTCTTCGATGTACCAGCGGACCAGTACCATCTGCACGCCGATGTGCACGGCGACCCCGACCGCGAGCAGGGCGGCGTGAACTCGCTGGCGCGTCGTCCAGGAGGACGGTCGGAAGAACGAAGGCAATCTGCTCCGGGTGGACGCCCGCCCCTATCCCATGGGTTGCTTGTTTGGGATGCGCCCGTGTGGGTAGGGTGTCTGGTCCGTGGAGGAACGTCGAATGCTGCTGGCTCTCTTGGCCGCCCTGGCCGTTGCCATGCCCACCGTGGTCACCAAAGGCGAGCTGGCTCCTGGGCCGCTATTGTCGTGGTCCGATGTCGGCGCGGAAGAGCACGTGGTGCGGGTGCGGCCCGTCTACGAGCCGGGCGCCAAGGCCCTGACACTGGTCAAGAGTTCGCTGCCGCTGCTTGTCGTGGGGCGTGATGGCCGCAATGGCGTCCTGGTGGCCGAGACGGGAGATGAGTTCACCGTCTGGCGTGTGGACGCAGTCGGCGGCAAGGTGGAGCCATGGACCGGCGAGACGCCTCCGGCACCCAGCAAAGAAGCTCGGACTCAGTGTGGCGATCGATGGCCGCCGCGAGCCGCCGGCACCTGGTCGATCTACGCCGGTGAGCCCATTGAGGGCCGCAAGACGATTGCCTCGGCCAAGAGCTTTGGCTTCGATTCGAACCGTGCCAAGACCTATGCCGAGGGCGGTGGGCCGGTCATGCACAAGGTCGCGGGGCTGGTCGGCTCTCTGGGCGACGAAGACCTGGTCGCGTTTGCAGGTGAGGATGAGATTCTGTGGGCGGTTGGAAAGGATGGCGTCGCGCGCAAGGCCGCCACGCTCGACGACGAGGATGTGGGACTGGTGTCGTCGGTCACGGTGTCCCCAGACGGCTCCAAATTTGCCGTCGGGGCCGTGCCCAGAGACCAGTGGAATCTGCGAACGTTGGTTGTCTTTGATGCCATGACTGCGGAGCGCCTGTTCGAGAAGCGGGACATCGATGTGACCACGACCGTTCAGCGGTCGCTTCCGGTGCTCGAAGTCGTGTGGATGGGGGAAGAGAAGCTGCGCTACAGCCAGACGACGCCCGAGGGCATGCAGTTCGTGGAGTTGGGCCTCGGCGACGGCGAGCAGACGTGGACACAGCACTACACCAGCGTGATGTCCGACAAGCACAGGGTGCCTCCCGGAGAGGGCTGCCTCGCCGTCTCGGTCGAGAACGGACAGGTGCGCGTCTCAGACAGCGGTGCGTTGGTGCTGGCCGGAGCCTTCACGGCGGCGGACTGCCACTGGAGCGTGGACGGCCGAATGGCAGCCTGCTTCGAGAAGGACAACATGTGGTTGGTCGATGGCGACAGCGGCAAGGCCAAGATGGTCTACAACAAGCCAAGTCAGGGCCTGAAGTGGCTGCCCTAGTCGACTGTATAGATGGGGGGTGACCTCCTACTTCTGTGGTTCGGACTCAGTGTCCAACCTCAGCTGAGGCGCCCCCCATCTCTACAGTCGACTAGGTTCGAACTAGCGTTTGCGTCCGTTTCGGTCGCGGCCCGTCGTGCTCTCGCGTCCGCTCTTTCCAGCGCCGCGGGCGCGCATGCGGGACTTGATGCGCTTCATTCGGGCCTTGTGCAGCTCATGCCAGGCTTCTTCCATGGCGTTGAAGTAGAGCTCGCGCACGTCGGGGGGCTCGTGCAGGAGGAAGCGTGCCGCGCGCTTTGCACGGGCGACCGGACCGTCGGGTTCGACGGCAACGTCGTCGTCGAGCAGGTTGACCAGCCGAGCGGCAAGACTGGGTCTGCGGCCCTCGATGGCCGCCGTGATGGCGGCGATCAGGCCCTCGGAGTTGTCGTCAGCAGACCAGCGCGCAACGAAGTCGTCTTCTTCTGACTGACTGCGTCCGGGAAGCTCTGACAACGCCTAGATGGATTTCTTGACGGCGCCGCCAGCAGCGGCCTGCTTCTTGGCGGCCATCTGCTTCTTCATCTGTTCGAGCTGCATCTTGGCAGTCGAGTTGGCGGCCTTGGCCTTGATCTTCTTGAGCTTCTCGTCGAGAGAGTCGCCGCGAATCTCGCTGCCGAGGTCTGCCTCGGACTGCAGCTTGCCAATGTGCTCGCGAACGTTCTCGAGCGCCTTGATGTCGGCGTCGGTGGACAGTCCGTCGAGGGTGTCGTTGATCTGAATGCGGGCCTCGGCGTTCGCCTTTTTGGCCAGCATTTCTTCTTTTTCGCGCTTGAGCTTCTCGATTTCGCCCTGGAAGGTGATGAGAGCGCTCTTGGACTCTTCAGCTTGCTCGCGGACCTTGTCGAGTTCGGCGTTGAGCTGCTCGATCGCGGCGGTGAGCTCGTCCTTTTTCTGGATGAGGATCATGGCGACTTCGTCTTCGCCGTCTTCGATCGCCACCGGAATCTGGGCGCTGACCTCTTTGAACTCGCGCTCGCGCTCTTCGAGTTCGGTGGACAGCTTGTTGCGCAGATAGACGATCCCGCTGACAGCCTTTTTCAGCTCGCGGTGCTTCTTGACGCGCTCGTCGATGGCAGCCTCGTAGACGGCCTCGGGATTGCGCGTTTCGATGTCTGAGATCCAAAGACTCAGGAAACCTCTCCAGACGTTTCCAAGCCGTTCGAAGAACCCCGCCATGTTTGCTCCTTTCCTGTTGGCACCGTAGCCGTGTGTGACTTTCCGGGCAATGACCTTGCCGGGACTACGGCTGACGACAACCGCTATTTCGATCTTCGACACGACAGTGTCGCTTGAGTTCGTCGCCTGTTGTCAGCCTAAAACCGCGCGAGCAAGTTTCAACCTCCGACAACGGGAGGAACTGGGCCCTTCAAGGTTTCTGCGAGCATCCATCCGGCGTAGCCGCACAGCAAGGCGCCAAAGACGGTCACGGAAAAATTCAGAGCGACGCCGGACCAGTCCTGCTTTTGGATCCCCTCGAGGATCAAGAAGTTGAACGTCGAATAGGTCGTGAAGCTGCCCATGAATCCGGCGGTCAGACCGACCTTCATTTCCTGTCCCATTCCCATGCCCTCTCCGGGATGTAGCAGGTAGGCCAGGACGAAACTGCCAAATAGGTTCACCAGGACCGTGGCCCATGGCTGGACGATGAACAGCTGCAGGCTCCACCGACACAAGGCGCCGAAGCCGCCACCGAAAAAGACCCACACAGGGGACATTGCAGACCTCCGCGTCGAGACTACCCCGAGTCAATCCGATACAGGCCGGCCCAATGTTTGCCCTTCTTCTTGCCACTGCACTCGCCGAGTCCCCGCCGCAGCCACCCGGACCGGCCTCGGTTCACCAGCTGCATCGCCAGCTCGAGCTTGGGGCCCTGCGCGACCCATCTGCTTTGCCGCTGCCCATGCCGCTGCCCGATCCGACCCCAGGTCCCGACGCCCGTGTCTATGGCTACATGCCCTATTGGGCGGGTTCTCTGGACACGATGCCGTGGGACCATCTGTCGGACATCGCCCTGTTCTCGGCCGACGTCGACACCGCGGGAAACCTGTCCAACACATCGCGCTGGGGTGACATCGAGCTCGCCGTCGCGACCGCGTCCGCCTACGACGTCAAGGTTCACCTGTGCGTCACCAACTTCGATCGCAGCGAGCTCGAGGTGCTGCTCGGAAGCACAGCAGCCAAGACTCGACTGATTGACGCGCTGCGCGACGAGGTGCAGAGCACCGGCGCCCATGGCGTGAACATCGACTTCGAGAACCTGCCCTCGAGTCGGCGCGAAGAGATGGTCGAGTTCATTATTGATCTCGAGGCGGCGGTCGGCGAGGTGGTCATCGCCACCCCATCCGTCGACTGGTCCGATGCCTGGGACTACGGCGCGCTCACTGACCACGCTGACCTGTTCATCATGGGCTACGGCTACCACTGGTCGGGCAGTGACAACGCAGGCCCCGTCGACCCGCTCTTTGCCGGCTCGCTGTGGGCTCCTTGGACACTCGAATGGAGCGTCACCGACTACAAGTCCGCCGGCGCCGACCCCGAACGCATCATCTTGGGTCTGCCGCTGTACGGCTACTCATGGCCGACTCCGAACGATTCCGTGCCCGGAACCAACACCGGCACCGGCACCAGTGTGGTCTGGTCGGCCGCCCAGACCCAGGCCGCCTTGCATGGTCGGAACTGGGAATCGCAGAGCCTGACCCCCTGGTACTACGACGGCACCAAGCAGACTTGGTATAGCGACGTGCCCAGCGTTTCCGAGCGAGCCATCTACGCGATCGATGTGGAGGAGGTGGGTGGCATTGGCTTTTGGGCCCTTGGCTACGACAATGGCGACGAGGCCCTGTGGGATGCGGTTCGCGAGCGGACCGTGTTCGATGTGCCTGACGACCCCGACGTTCCCCCGGCCGACCCCGAGTTTGTGGCGGTGACTGGCCAGCCTTTCTTGGCCTATGTGGGCGACGTGGCCATCCTGTCCGGCAGTGCCAGCACAGGACCGAGCGGGTTGTCGTTGCGCTACGAGTGGACCCAGACGGCGGGCCCGCCTGTCGACCTGGTGCTGATCGAGCCGCCGCTTCCCAAGTTTGAGATCACCGAGGTCGGAACGCACGCATTCTCGCTCCGAGTCGGCGACGGCACCCGGTGGTCTGCCCCAGTCACCGCCCATGTGATCGTGCTCGACCCCGCAGCGGGTCGGCGCCATGAGCAGTGTGGCTGCGTCACGACGGGATCGTCGGCGTGGGGCATGCTGACACTTTTGGGCTTGTTGACGATTCGCCGAAGGAACCGCGACGGCGAGACACCAAGAGAGCGATCATGACCCTGCTCCTGCTCGCTCTGGTGCTGCCTGTTGCACAGGCTGCGCCTACGAAGTCGCCCTACACGCCATTTGACTTGGCAACGGGACAGGTCAGCCTCGACCCGGCCCACGGCGTGCCCGACGGCGAACACATCGCCCGTTTGTTGGTCGTGGCTGCTGGCAGTCAAGTTGTGAACATCGAACAGGGCTGCCGGGTGGCCATCGCTGGCGGCGCAGTCAAGCGGCTGCCTGGTCGCCGGTGCGCGCGTCTGTGGCGCAATCCCAACCCCACGTCGGTGGTGCTATCCGTCAACGGATCGGCCATGGCGCTGAAGTGGTCGGTGCTCGAATCCAAGGGCGTGGTCCGCGGCGATCTGCCCAAGAAAGAGGCGTGGGCCGGGTTCGATACCCAAAAACAGGCCTGGGTCACGTGGAGCAGCAGCGACATTCCTCAGGGCGTGCGCGACACGCTTGAGACCGGTGCGTCGAACCTGATCTACGCGCGCTCGGGAACGGACGTCGAGACGTGGGCCGTCGACCTCAAGGGCATGGGCAAAGAGCTGGCGGTGGCTCTGCCACCCGAACCCGCTCCGGCGAGTCCAGACCCGGAC
>CAYYHT010000533.1:0-5650 GCA_964471355.1 uncultured Enterobacteriaceae bacterium | reverse complement strand
TCGCCAGGGCCTCGCAAGCCTTGGACCAGCCATGGCTCGCGGTATTCACCTCCGGCTGGGAACGATGCATAGGCGCCTGCCATCTGCCATGGTGTGACTTCGAAGGCACCCAGCGATGCGGACGGAAGTGCTGTCGCTCTGGACAGGCCGGCGCGCTCGTAGAATCCCTGGAGCTGGCCGGCTCCGATGTCCTGGGCCAAGACGACCGCCGGCACATTTCGGCTGTGTTCGATGGCCTCGCGCAGGGTCACTGTCTCGTTGTACTGCCCATCGTGGTTCTTGGGGGACCATCCATCGATGGTGACCCGCTGGTCGCTGACCGTGGCGATGGGGGACAGCTCCGCGTCGCGATCAAAGGCCGCCAACAGGGTCAGAGGTTTGACGGTCGAGCCCGCCTGCCGCCACCCGCTGACCGCGCGGTTGAATGGGCTGGTGGTGTAGTCGTGGCCGCCCACGACCGCGACCACTGCACCATCACTGACCCGAACGACGACAAGCGCAGCCTCGGCAGTGGGTTTGTCGAGCTGCTTGAGCCCGTCGCGAACGGCTGACTGTGCCGCCCTCTGCAAGACCGGCTGGATGGTGGTGTGCACCTGCCATCCACCCGTCGCCAGCGCGCCATGGCCAGCGTGCTCTTCGGCGGCGTCAATCGCGATGTCCACAGCCCATGGGGCTCGTCGCACCGAGCCAGGAAGCTCGCCGCGGATCAGCAGTGGTTGTGCCGAGGCCTTGGCTCGCTGGGCATCCGTCAGGATTCCGACCTGTGCCATGCGGGCCAGGACGATGTCGCGGCGTTCGCGGGCCCGTTCCGGATGGCGGGTGGGTGAATAGCTGTTGGGGGCCGAGATGACGCCGGCGATGGTGGCGGCCTGTCCCAGGTCCAGGCGGCTGGCCGATGTGCCAAACCATGCTCGGCTAGCCTGCTCGACCCCGTGCAGTGGGGTGCCTCCGACTTGGCCGAGGTACACCTCGCCCAGGTACAGCTCGAGCAGTTCATCTTTGGTCAGCTGAGACTCGAGGGCCGCCGCAAAGAACGCCTCGCGCACCTTGCGCTGCATCGTTCGTTCACTGGAGAGGAACAGGTTCTTGGCCAGCTGTTGGGTCAGGGTCGATCCGCCGTGCATGCCGCCGCTCGACGACAGGTTGTGCCAGACCGCGCGGGCGATTCCGATGGGATCGATGCCGTGGTGCTCGCGGAAGCGGGTGTCCTCCATGGCCAAGACCGAAGGCTCGACCCATTGGCTCATGGCCTCGAGGTAGATCGGGTCACGTCGCTCGTTGGCATCGCCAACCGTCGCCAAGACTGCCGGGCGAAACAGAGTGCCCTTGGCGGGCCGAGTGCTGGCCACAGACCCATTTGAGAGTCGCACAACTGCCTTGCTGGCGGGCACGTTGATGCCCGGACCCGACCAAGGCGCTGTCCAGACGTCGATTCGATCGGAGGCGACCGAGAACTGCCCGCGCTCTTCGACGTGAGCGACCCTCTCGTAGCCCGCTGCCAGCAGATCGGCGGATAGCTCGCTGGTTGTGACTGCCATGCCGGCGCGCACCGTCATTGGCGCCGAATAGACCGAGCCAGGCACGGCTCTCGGGGGGTGCGCGAGATAGTCCGCGACGTCGTTCTTGGCCCGGTTCCAGAGCATCATCCCCGTCAAGCCAAGCCCCAGCGCCAAGCCCACTCCGATGGTGGCGGCCTCTTTGAGCAATGTGCTTCGCCACGAATCAGTCTTCACTGGCGTGGTCACAGGTCTGCGTCGCTTTGCGGCCGTCTTCTTCTTTTTCGGCGGTGCCTTTTTCGCACGGGAGCGCGTCTTGGCTGGCGCCTTCTTTTTGGGAGGCATTGGAGGGTCCGGGAGGGGGCGAGGCGGGAGGAGGCGGGGAAGGGGAGTTCATGATACCGCATGAGCTCCGAATTGAGGGAGGATCCGTGATCTCATTGTTGCTTCTCGCCGGCCTTGCAATGGCCGCACCAGAGATGATTCCAGAAGAAGATCTGGTCTTGGTGGGGCGCACTGCCCCCGAGATTGAACTCAAGACACTCGATGGCGACGAGTTCAGCCTTGCATCACTGCGTGGAAATACCGTGGTGCTTAGTTTCTGGGCCAGCTGGTGTGGTCCGTGTCGCCAAGAGCTGCCCGCACTGTCTGCTCTGCAAGAGACCCGGTCCGATGTGCAGATCTATGCCGTCAATGTCGACCGACTGCGAGGGAAGGCCCAGGGCTTCCTCAGGAGCGTGCAATTCGAGCTTCCGATTGTGTGGGACAACAACTCTGTCGCCATGGGGCAGTGGAACGTCATGTCCATGCCGACGATGTTCGTCATCGACAAGCAGGGCACAGTGAAGTGGCGAAAGGTGGGCTATTCCCGCGAGAACGGACTGTCCGCGCTCGAAGCTGAGCTGGATGCGTTGAAATGAGCCGCAAGAACAAGCAAGGCAAGAAGAAGGGCGACAAGGTCAGGACCGCACCCGGCGGAGAGCACGCTCCGGCGGCCGCTGGCGGTGGGTCCGGCAGCGAGACGCCCGTGCCTCCCGGGGGAACGGTTCTCGTACCCGTGGCACCAGCGTGGCCCATGTGGGTCAACACCGCTCTCATGGTCGTTGCAGTTGGCGTGTGCCTGTACATGACTCAGCACTTCGAGATTGCAAAGTACGGCGGCGAAGAGCTGCAGGCCGAGCTGTGGGGCTGTGCCGAGGCCGAGGGCGTCAGCTGCGACGCTGTTGCCAACTCGCCATGGGCCGAGCTGTTCGGTGTGCCCCTGTTCACGTGGGGCATTCCCTTCTATCTGTTGCTGACCGGCCTGTCGGCGATGGTGGCGCAGGGGCGGCGCGAGTTCCTTCCGCTGATTGCCGTGTTCGGCTTGGGGGCCGCTGGCTTCTCGATCTTCCTGTGGAACTACTCGGTCGTCGAGCTCGGCAACGTCTGCCTGTGGTGCAAGCGGTTGTACTTCATCAACTTCGGAATCGTCGGCCTGTCCCTCATGGCGGGCGTTCACAAGGACTTCGACTTCGAAAGAATCACGGTGCCATCGGGCCAGGCACTCGGTGCCTATGTGCTGCTGATGGTGCTGTCCGTCGGCGGCCAGAAGGCGTTTCGGGCCTCTCTGCTTGGCGACGAAGTCGTCGAAGAGCTGAAGTCCACCGCCGAGCTCGAGAAGGAAGAGGTCAAGACGGGCCCCTTCGTCGATCCGCAAGGACCGGCACCGGCGCTGTCGTTTGACATCACCACCGAAGACAAGAACCAAGTCGTGCTCACCATCGAGCCCGATGACGCCTGGAAGGGCAACCCAGACGCCAAGGTGGCGGTCATCGAGTTCGCCGACCTCGAGTGCGGCTACTGCAAGCGCGCTGGCGGCCAGCTCAAGCGCCTGTACGAAGCCTACGGAGATCGTGTGGTCTTCGTCTTCAAGCACTTCCCCATGGACCCCAAGTGCAATCCAGGCGTCAACAATCTGCGCCACCGCCGGGCTTGCAATGCGGCCGTCGCATCGGTCTGTGCACAGGACCAGGGGCGCTTTTGGGCGTTCCACGACCTGGCGTTCAAGAACCAGCACCAGCTCAAGCCCGAGAACTTGGCGACCTACGCCGAAAAAGTCGGGCTGGACATGAACACGTTCAACCAATGCGTGCGCAACCCCAACTCCATGGCACGGGTGCGTGCCGATGGTGCTGCGGGCAAGGGCGCCGATGTGCACGGAACGCCGCGCATCTTCATCAACGGTCGCCTGTACCGAAGCGGAAACTCCGCCGAACAAATGGCTCGAGCCATCGAGATGGCGCTGGGCAGCAACGCCAAAGATGCTCAAGCTGCGGCACGAAGCGTCGGCAATGAGCGCATTCCGGTCAAGGCTGTTCCAGCAGGCGTGCCCGACATGATGGAGGTCACCTATGGCGACCAACACTTCTTCATGGACACGTTCGAGTCTGGCGTGGTCGAGGGCAAGGCGGCAACCGGCAAGCACGTCGTTCCCGGCACCCGCATGAGCTGGTTCGCCGCAAAGGACGCGTGCGAAGCGTCCGGCAAGCGCATGTGCTCCGAGGCCGAGTGGATTGCAGCGTGCCAGGGGGCCGCGCCCGTCGACGACAACGGCAACGGACAGTTCGCCGACGACCTCATCGAGGGCACCGCCTATCCATACAGCGACTACCACGAGCGTGGACGCTGTTGGGACGACAAGGATCGCGATGCAATGCGGCCTGTCTACACCGGCGAGATGCCCGGCTGCGTCAGCAAAGACGGCATCTACGACTTGACCGGCAACGTCGAGGAGTGGGTCGGTGACAAGCCCGAGAACGCAGTCCTGTTGGGTGGCGGCTTCGACACCTCAAAGGACCACGCGCGCTGCTTCCGGCGCAATGACACCTTTGGTGCTGGCTTCGCCAACAAGCGTACCGGCTTCCGCTGCTGCAAGACCCCAGGGTCCTAAGCGCTCGGCGCTAGTACGAAGCCCCGTCGGATGCGTCGAGCACGCCGTCGGGGCCGAAGCAGATCCATTCCATCTCGGGAAGGGCGCGGTACACCCGCAGCTCTTCGCCGTACATGTTCATCTCGAGGATGGCGCTGCCACGTGCCGGCTGCAGGATGTTGCCGCTCTCGGGGGCGACCCTGGCATAGGGCAGCAGGTTGGGCACCTCGCTGACGACCTCGCACTTCTCGAGGTCGACGAAGATGACTGTGGCGGTGTCGGTCTCGTACTCTTGGAAACGAACCGCGGCATAGCGGCCGCCGGTGATGCCCCACAGCCGGTCGACGGCCACGTTGAGGTCAAGGATGTCCTCGCCCTGTGCAGGGGTCTTTTCGGTGACCGATGGCGCCAGGTCGTAGACCGACAGCACACCTTCATCATCCATGACCAGCATGTCTGGGCGACGGTTGACGAAGCTGACCAGCTTGATGGGCACATCGGCCATCGGCTCTGGGGCGGGAATGGCGTCTTTGCCCGTAGCGGGATCGATGACGCGAATGTTGCCCTTTGGCGTGACTGCGCCAATCCAGGTTCCGCCGCCAGACAGGCTGAAGTGCTGAACCCAAGGCAGCTCGAAGATGCTGTTGTTCTTGAGGTCGTACCAGCGCATGCCGCCGTCGCGAAGCATGATCGCCAGGATGGGGCCTCCAATCTCCATCTTGGTGGTGTCGGCGGTCTCGGGGCCGGCATCAAAGAGGAAACGGCCGGTTCGTGCCTCGAACAGGTGAACGCCCTTTGACGTGTCCTCGGGCAGTCCGCAGATAAGCTTTCCGTCGCGGTCGATCTTGATCTCGACGAAGCGGCCCTTGGCGTTGAACGGACGCTTCTGGCGTGTCTTGCTCCAGATCGCCATGCGGTCACCGTGCATGGCGACCCGGTGTTCGCCGTAGCCATTGACGCACAGAACAGGCTCGAGGCTGCCCTTGCTGCCGGGCCGGTGCATGGCACCGTCGGAGCTGCCGACGCTGACACCGTTCCAGTCCCACATGACTGCTTGTGTGGGGTCGCTGGCGCCGTGCTTTTCGCTGTTGACAGGCTGCAGATCGGGAAGCGAGAAGCGGTGGATGGAGCGGCTGGTGATGGCCGCGACCTCGTCGCCGTTCGGGCTGATGACGATGTTGAGCATGCCGCTGCTGCCGCGGGCGGTGAAGCTGTTGACGATGTTGCCCTCGGGAAGCTCGAGCAG
>CAYYHT010000532.1:4203-5671 GCA_964471355.1 uncultured Enterobacteriaceae bacterium | reverse complement strand
AACTCAAGCGCCTGACCGCCGTGACGGGCCGCCATGACCTTGGTGATTGCCGCTGTCAGGGTGGTCTTGCCGTGATCGACGTGACCGATGGTTCCCACGTTGACGTGGACCTTCTCCCTGATGCCCATGGTGGGCCTCCTCTTTTTTGGCCCGAAGGCCAGTGATTGGTACAGAGAGTGGGATTCGAACCCACGACCACCCGTTTCCAAAACGGGTACGCAGCCAGACCGCGCCCCCTCTGTATGGCTGAGGCGGTTGGACTTGAACCAACACCTTCCCGGGTAACAACCGAGCGTCCTGCCAATTGGACCACACCTCATGAATGGCCCTTGGGGGCCAAAATGGCTGCGCAGACAGGGATCGAACCTGCACCCTCCGGGTTCGTAGACCGGCGCTCATCCAGTTGAGCTTCTGCGCAAGATGGGTCCATGGGGACTCGAACCCCGCCGACTCGGGTAAAAACCGAGGACTCACCTGTGAGCTTTGGACCCGCAGCTCATGGTTCGGCGTTTTCTTCGGGCCATGGTGACCTCCCTTCAATGTCCTGCGAAGGTGGGATTTGAACCCACACCCGCCGGGGTAGAAGCCCGGTGCCCTTCCAGTTGGGCGTCTTCGCATGACGGTGGACGAGTGATTGAGACTGGCTAAAGACCGGGTTCGAACCGGCAACCTCCCGCGTAGCAGACGGGTGCTCTACCAATTGAGCTACATCTCCATAGGGTGGAGACAATAAGCCAAGCCCTTCGGCCCACCGAACTGGTCGGAATGGTAGGACTCGAACCTACGACCTGAGCGTTCCGAACGCCCCGCGCTAGCCAACTGCGCCACATCCCGGTAATCGACGGACGAGTTGTAAGTTGGGTTAGAGAGCTTCGATGCCCTCACCGAGCAGTGCCCGGCTAACCAATGATGAACCAACTCTTCGGTCCGACGAAAATGGTAGCGGAGAGGAGAATCGAACCCCAGCCGAGCGGGTTATGAGCCCGCCGTCCCGCCTTGGGACCCCGCGATAGGCCTTGTGGCCAAAGATGGAACTGCCGACGGGATTCGAACCCGCAATACCCTGGGCGAAAACCAAGGAGCTTTCCAGTTGCCTACGGCAGCAAACAGTGGACGAATGGTCGACCTGGCGTATTGGTGCAGCCGGTCACCCGTTCTGCACCCCCGATAAGCCGTGGCCTTCGGTCCACTGAAGTGGAACTGCGGACGGGATTCGAACCCGCGATCTCCTGGCTGAGAACCAGACGGCGTGGCCACTTGCCTACCGCAGCATGAATTGGTTGGGCTGGTTGGAGTTGAACCAACGTGTGACCGATTACCCTTTCGACCGCGTATCAGACGGAGGGGATACAGCCCAAGATCGACCCCAAGAGCCGACCCCCCCCTCGAAACGCAATAGGTCAACGCCGCGAGGAGCGGAGGAGCGCAGCGACAGAGCGAGGAGGGAAGACGCCGATTGCAGGCCGCC
>CAYYHT010000532.1:0-4103 GCA_964471355.1 uncultured Enterobacteriaceae bacterium | reverse complement strand
CTGGACTGACGAGCGGAGGAGCGCAGCGACAGAGCGAGGAGGGAAGACGCCGATTGCAGGCCGCCGTGGGAGGCCCGATGAGTCGACCCAAAGGGTCGAGGGCCGACGAGGTGGCCATCGGCGTCTGGACTGACGAGCGGAGGAGCGCAGCGACAGAGCGAGGAGGGAAGACGCCGATTCGAGGCCGCCGTGGGAGGCCCGATAAAAAGAAGGGTACCTGGCGGGATTCGAACCCACGACCCCGCGAATTCAAGTCGATAATCCTCTTCCAGCGGCCCGCGAACGGACGAGAGGTCGGGGAGGATGTACGTGCTCTACCAGACTGAGCTACAGGTACCGTAGGCGCTTGAGCGCCCGATTAATTTTTGATGTTGGGTCCCCCGTGTGGGGTGAACGGGGGGAATCGAACCCACCACCTCCTGGATCACAACCAGGCATCCTCGCCGCTAGACAACGCTCACCGTACACAGGGCCGGACCCTTGCTGGACCAACAGGCCCAATCAGATTGGTACACCGAGAGGGCCTCGAACCCCCAACCGTCGGATTAAGAATCCGCTGCTCTGCCCGCTTGAGCTACCAGTGTACGTAGCAAGCATTCGCTTGCCAAAATGGCGGTACCGACGGGAATCGAACCCGCTGCTTCCTGGCAGACAACCAGGCGCCCTTCCTTTAGGGCCTCGGCACCTTGTGGTCTCCCGACCTCCCTCAACGGACATGCCAACCCAATGGGTGCACATAGACCGTCGAAGGGAGCGGTCGGGGGACCAAGAGGCGCCCGCCTGTGGCAGGCGCCGTCCAAGAACCACACTTCTCGAGATTTCAGAGAACTGAGACATACAACTACACATGTGGTACCAGCAAGCACCACGCAATCCGCACAGACCCATCGAGTTCGCGAAAAGTCGCGAAAACACTGTTCAAAACAAAAAAGCCCCCGGGTCCTGTTGGAGCCGGGGGCTTTCTTGACGATGGGGATGTTTCCCTACGTCATGAGCCGCCAGCTCGTATCGTTTGTGGTGGCCCAGAGGGCCTCGCCAAACGCCATATTCCCGGTGATATCGACACTCTGGGTCGTCACGCTATGCTTGCCAGTCGACAAGCCCACGGGTCGACAGGGCCGTTTAGACCTTGTCGGTTCCAAATAGCATTGGCCCAGAATCAGGGACATGAGAGTAGGTTTTCTCCAATCCGCGCGGGTTGCGCGGCTCATTGACACCCAGAGTGTAACTACAGTCCCAGAGACTGTAAAGGATGCCGTCGGATTTTTCCGACACTCACTTAGTCAAAGCGCGCCCAAACGGGTTCCGACAAAGTGCTCGTTACGCTACACAAGCACGTTTAGGCGGCCGCGCAGGAATTCTCGCGCGATCACCATTTGATGGACCTCGTCTGGACCGTCGGCAATACGGGCCGAACGAGCGAAGCGATACCACTTCGAAAACGGCAGGTCTTCGCTATAGCCCAGGGCTCCGTGCATCTGGATGGCGTCGTCAAGCAGCTGGCACAGCAGCTTGGCGCAGTGAAGCTTCGCCATCGAAGAGTACGCCTTGGCCTCAAGTCCGGCTCCGGCCTCGAGCAGTGTGGCGCAGTGAAGGGTCATTAGGTTGCCCTGGTGGATTCCAAGGGCGTTGCGGGCGATCATTGCCTGCACAGCTTGGTGCTTGGCCAGCGGCTTCCCGAAGCTGACGCGCTCGTTCACATAGGCACGGCACATGTCCAGCGCGCGCTCCGACCATCCCAGCCAGCGCATGCAGTGCGTCAATCGCGCCGGCACCAAACGGCGCTGTGCGAGCTCAAAGCCCCTCCCCTCGCCCAGCAACACCGCATCGTTCGACACGCGCACTCCGCGGAACAGGAACTCGGCCTCGCGGTGCTGCAGGACAGCACCGCCCATCACGGGCACATCGCGCACGTGCTCGATGCCGTCGGCATGGCGATCCACCAGGAACATGGTGCAGCCCGTGCGTCGATCGTCACTGGTTCGAGCCATCACGATCATGAACGAGGCCGCCCCACCACCGGTCGAGAACCACTTGTGCCCATCAATGACCCAATCGTCTCCGTCGCGAACCGCTTTGGTGCGCAGATTGGTCGGGTCCGAACCCGCCCCCGGAGCGGGCTCGGTCATGCAAAAGGCGCTCGTGATCTCGCCGGCACACAGCGGAGCCAGCCACTTGTCCTTCATGGGCTGACTCGCTGTCTTCAACAACAAGTCCATGTTGCCCTGGTCCGGCGCATCGCAGTTGAACACCCGAGCGCCTACCAGAGACCGCCCCATCTCGCGGAACAGCGCGCACATGCCCATGACACCCAAGCCAAGCCCGCCGTAGGCCTCTGGCAGGTGCGGGGTCCAAAGCCCGGCATTGCGAGCTTTGGCTTGCAGGTCCAACAAGGTCTGGGAGCTTCCCGTGGCCTGGTCTTCCGCGAGAATCGTCTCCTCGGCGGGCAGGATGTGATCATCGACGAACGTCCGTACCCGAAGGCGCAGTTCATCAAGAGCAGGGTCGATCGCGAAGCTCATGCGGTCTTCTCCAAGGTGTCGGACAGATCGAAGCGTGGGTTCATGGCGGCAATCTGCGACGCCAACGTGACTTTCAGGAGCCCGCGCAAATCGTCGAGCTGCTGGGGGGCGATGTCGTCCTCCTTCAACATGCGGGCGATCTCTTCGTTCATGTGGCCAAGGGTCTCGCGACGGCACTTGGGCGTCAGGTCGGCCGTGGGCACCAACCCATCGAGGAGGCGTCCCAGCGACTGCATCTCGTCAATCTCGCGCTGGTCCATGCCGCTCTGCTCCAAGGCCATGCTCATGGCCACCGCAGACGCAATCAGCACGCGAAACGACAGTCCCTTGTCCTCAATCGCCGGGCGCACGTCCTGAGAGAGGAACAGAGCGAGGCCCATGAGGATGGTCGGTTGATCGGGTCTTTGCTGCATCAGCTCTCCCACGGTCCGTTCAGATGGACGGTCCATTTTCGATGAGACGGAGAATTTCGTACTCCATCTCGTTCACGCGGCGTGCGATCGCCAAGTACTCAAAGTCGGTCTCTTGGCCCGCAAGGTAGCGCTCGCCTTGGTAGACAGCGCCGGCGCCCCAGCGCAGGTTAGCGACGACTTCCCAGAAGTGCACAACAGCGGGGTCAACGGGCATGCCCGACGCTTCTTCATAGGCCTTGTAGAAAGCCGAACGCGTGGCAAATCCACCGGCCCCCAAGTCCACTCGAGCAAATCTCCAGTCGCGCATGCACAGCCATGCGATGTCCTCGGCGGGGTCGCCCCAGTGTGCAAACTCCCAGTCGAGCACCGCCGCGAGACCGTCTGGAGTCACCAGGAAGTTCCCAGTGCGGAAATCACCGTGCACCAACACCGGAGGCCCTTGCTCTGGGGCGTTGTCGCGGACCCATTTGAGGCCAAACTCCATGGCGGGATGGGGCTCGGCCATCGCATCGAGCATCTGGCGCATGAAGTCCACAGCGGTCGTGACCGCGTCGTCCCGAAAGGGAATTGCAGTCAGGGAGAGCTCGGCATGGGTGTCGCGCCGAATGCTGTGAATGCCTACCAGGGCTTGGGCTAGCGACGTGGGAAGCGTCTTTCGGGCCTCGGCCAATCTTGGGTCCCGGATCATCCTGTTGCCCAAAGCGATGCCGTCGGCCCAATCCATCAAGTAGGCGTAGCAACCCGGGCGCAGCACGTCGGCCATGAGGCAGCGCACATCGGGGGTGCGCACTCCACGTTCGACCGCCGCTGCGATGACCTCATACTCGTCCTTGCGGCCCAGGCTGCCCGGAAGCGAAGACGTCGCATCAGCACGCAGAACCATGCGCCGCGCCACTCCGTTGATCTCGGCGTCGACCCGGTACAATTCTTGGCACGCGCCGCCCGACATCGGCACCACTGCCGCGATCGTCACCGGCCCGCCTTGGTCCGCCGACAATTCCGATGCGAGTCGCCCCACCAGTACGTCGTCCATGCCACCCACTCCGAAGACCGGTGATCTACCACGGACAGCGTGTAGCATGCGCCCCCCTGGAGGAAGTGCGATGCGCCTGAAGGACAAGGTGGTCCTAATCACCAAAACGAGCCGAGGAGTCGGAGCCGCCGTTGC
>CAYYHT010000531.1:0-5678 GCA_964471355.1 uncultured Enterobacteriaceae bacterium | reverse complement strand
AGAAGTACCAACGTGGCGTGTAGCCGTCCTCACCGGCCTCGTAGACCACGGCGAGGGTGAAGAAGTCCTCTTCCGTGGGGTGTACCACGTCGAAAGGGCGCTTCCGCGACTCCGCGTCAGGCTGATTGTCGGCAACGAGTCGGATCATCGCGTAGGGAGCGGCCTGTGCAGCGAGATAGTCCTCCACGCTTCGATCACCGCCGATTCGGGTGCCCCCGAGCACGACCTTGATGGCGTCGAGAATGCTCGTCTTGCCGGATCCGTTCTCGCCGGTCAGCAAGTTGATGCCCGGCTTGAGGACTACGATCTGGTTGGTCTGGATGTCCCAGTTCAGCAGCTCGAGTCGCGTGAACCTCATCCAGCCTCCGGTGGCAGCTGCTCTTCACCCTTTCGGGCGAGTCGCACGACGTGCTCTTCCATGCGCTCGTGGTCGATCAGAACGAAGAGGGCCGGTCCCGCGTGGAGTTCACCGGCAATCTCCTTCACGAAGCCTGTCTTCTTCAGGCCGGTGAGCGCTGACTTGATGGTCGTCTTGGCGTAGATGTCCGAGAACTCGGCGTGCACTTCGCTCACGGGCAGGGTGGGTGGAGCGTCGCTGTCGTCGGCCTCATCGAATCCAAAGAGCGTCTGTGAGCGACCCTGTGGTTCGGACGACTCGTCGCGCAGAGTCTCCTTCAGCTGTCGGTAGACTAGGTGCAGCCAGAGGTAGACCAACACCCGGACGTGTCGTGCGTCTAGACCCAGGTTGTTCTTGGCGGTCACGAGGGGATCGACTGCGGTGGCACGCGTCAGACGCACCCCCACGTGGCCCAGCATCTGGACCAGGTCGTAGCCTACCGCAGCGAGCCGTTCGGTGACCTCGTCCCAGAGGACGGGATCACCAAACAGCTCCTTGCGTAGGTCGCGCTGGTGGGGATCGGCGGGGTCGAGCACGCCGAGGCGGAGGAGCGCGTTGGCAACGTCGGTGGCGTGGCGGCTCATGCGGACAGCTCCACTCGGGTGTGTAGGTTTCCGTCCGCATCGGTGAAGAGGACGCCCAGTTGGACCATTCGTTGGAGCGCCTCGGACGCCGGAAGACCTCGGAGTTCATCGGCATTGGCGGTCGCGGTGTCCAAGCGGATCCGGACCCCAGGGACAATCTCAACGGTCTCGTCGGACCGGCGTCCCTCGATTCGAGCCAAGAGGGTCAGCTGATAGACAGCATCGTTGAAGTCCTCGATGTCCTTCATGAGCGCGGCCGTGATTGAGCCCCCATCAGCGATCGCTGCCGCGATGCGCGCCCGGACACGCTGAACCGGATCGACTTCCGACAGCGCCACCTCTCCGATTTCCGGTTCGGGCGGAGCTTCGTACACGAACTCGGCCCGCTCCTTTCGAAGGGACGGGCGTGTCGTGCGGTGACGGGTCAACAGGCGCCGGGTGACCAGGCAGACAGCCGGCGCTGGGGGACGAACGATGCCCCGACCGACGAGCTGCAGCATCTCTGCATCGTCGGAGCCGAGGATGGCGTCGCCGAGAGCTGCCAGGCTGTAGCCTCCCTCCGATGTCTCCAGTCGCTTGAGGTTCCACTCGGCCAGGCGCCGGCCGAGCCCCTCGTGTGCGCGCAAAATGCCCTGAAGGGCTTCGTGGATGCGGACCAGGCGTGCGAAGTGATCCGAGGACGCGTCGGTCCTCTCCTCGATGGCGGAGATCACCTGACTGACGTGGAGGATCTGCTCCCGGACCTCTTGGCGGGAGAAGCGAATCAGCTGGCGTGGAGTGCCTTGCGCGAGCACTCTGCGCGCGTGCTCCGCTTGGGTCTCCAGCTCGGCTAGCAGCACGGCGAGCAGGTGCCCGGTCGAGTCCTGATCGATGCGATCACCAAACGCTACGGTCTCCACGGCGCGAACCAGCATGTTTGCCGGGGTCTGGCCCGCGAAGTCGGACGCCACGAGTAGGTTCAAGAGGAAGAAGGCGAGCGGTGGAATGCGGTAGGTGTTGTCGGAGGCGCGAAGGTGCAGCCAGCCGCCTTCGTACAGGGAGCTGATGAGGCGATCGGTCTTGTCGCTGTCGAGGTGTGGAACGAGGGTTCGGACGCGCTCTCGCGAGAAACGTCCCTCGGCCTTGGCGAGCGACAGAAGGAGGACGAGCTTCAGGGCCGTGTCGGCGGGCGAAGTGGAGAACAGCCGACTGCACAGCTGAAAGATGGGCAACACCGACGTAGCGCGGTCCCAGTCGGGAAGTTGCTCGGGGAGAACGCCCGAGGCGAGCGCATCCATGAGTTCGTCGTGACCGAAGCTGACGGTGGCATCGCTCATGCTGGCGCAAGCTCGGCGGCGAAGTCCGAGGCGTCACCCCGATGGAAGTAGATCCGGCCTTTGAGCGTGCCCTGGTCGGTGAGGCTCGCCCAGCCACGCCCCGAGGTCTCGTGACCGTCGTCCCAGCCATGCCACGACCATTCGATGGCGGGGCGCCCATCTCGCTCGCAGTCGATGACGTCCAGATCGCACTCGACCGCAATGAAGCGCATCGAGCCAAGGCCGTCCGTTTCGATGACGAGCTCGGCGGGACTGAACTCGTGGATGACGTCGTCGCTCCAGAGCTCCACGTTCGTGATGAACCAGCGGCCGACGAAGAGGCTCGGGTCACCCGTGGTGGGGAGCTCGATGACCTCGGGCGCCTGTCCCGGTCGGATGATGTGGGCCTTTCTCATCTCTCCTCCACTCCCTGTCGTTCGCTAGCCCGCAACCGCTCATACAGCCGCCCCACGAACCACTCTTCCACCGCTGCCGCTCGCTGCACTCCAACTGCCTCATGCATCACCCGCCTCCCCAAGCGCGACTGCACCACTCGGCGTCCGGCGGTACTTCTGCAGCCGACTTCGGGGCTTGTCGGGCACGGTCATCTCGATCCACCCCGCCTCCAGCATCGGCTTGAGCACCTGCTCTCGAAACTTGGTCCGGTTCGACCGTCCAAGCGCTTCGCGAAGGTCCCGCGGGGCTTTCGGCTCCGTCAACAGCTGAAGCACGGTGCGTTGCTCCTGACTGGGTCCCTCGACTGGGTCCCGACTGGGTCCCGACTGATTGCCCCAGTCGAACAGCCCTGGCTGGTCGCTGTCGGGCTCGGCCTTGGCCAGCGTGTAGAAGGTCGCACGCCCCCGGCCGTTCTGAACGATGGCGTCTCGCTGGACCAAGCCCCGGAACAACAGGGTGACCGTGTGCGTGTCCAGCCCGGTCAGCTCACGGACCTCGGGGTTGGTGAGGCGTCCGTGGTGCCGCAGGTGGACCAGCACGCGGACCTCGGTGCTGGTGAGGTCGGGGGCTCCGAAGCGCTTCACCCAGGTCAGGTCGTCGTCCGACAGGAAGTGGTGCAGGCGGAAGGTGGTCACGAAACGCCCTCCCTCCCTTTCGCTCTCGAAGTGCGGTGGCGCCAGGTTGGCCTCGGCCATGCGCTCCCGCATCCGACGAATTCCTGTGCCGCGCGTCTCTGCGAGGTCGAGGTCTCGGAAGATGCTGGTCAGGGTGGGGTTGCGGGTCTTGGACACGGGAGTGCCCCACTGCTCTGCGGGCACGAGCGAGTGGCCGGGGCTCTCGATCTCGATGCGGTCGGAGTAGCGTCGGACCTGGATGGCGCTGTGTACTTCGTAACTGCGATGGGAAAGTGCGTTGATGACGGCCTCGCGAATGACCCGCTCGGGAATCGCAGGCATGTCGCGCCGCTGAACGTGTCCTCTGGGCAGGTGAAACTCGGTCGGAAGATCGTCCATGATCGCTGCGAACACACGTCGCCAACCTGTGATCAGCGCCTCCCGCACCTCGATGGTCGTGTAGGAGTCGAGCGCGTCACCTGACCAGGTCGTGCCGCGGATGCGGATGTAGTCGATTCGCATTGCGGGAAGCAGCCGACGCAGGGCGAGCTTTGTGCCGAGGAGAAGGACCCCAGCAACGGACGGGACCAGTACGCCACGTTCAGTCACCAGAGCGCCGACCGCCTGCAGCAAGGCCTCGGTATCGAGGGCCAGTAGCTCGGAGGTGGGCCGGGACTCGCGGAGGTGTCGGCGGAGGGCCGCGATCGCGTCTTCGTCCAGGTCTGCCCGCGTGGCTTGTGCCAGAGGACGGCGATCGAAAGGGGAGGACTGCGCCAGTGATGCCAGCTCCGCGAGGTCGGTGTCCAGGAGGCGCTGGTCGGTGCTGCCGATGCGACGCCACCCGCCTCGAGGCAAGCCGGTTGCGGCGACGTAAACTGGTTTATCGGTGGACGCCACCTCCGGGATGTACGCGACGACGACCGGCTCTCCATCGACCCGCTCGACGCGCACGTCCGGCCGAATCACTCGATTGAACAGAGTGCGGCACTTGGTACTCAGCTCCGCCTGGAGGCCGTCCGGGTCGGACACGCCGACCACGTCGTAGTGGCCGTCCTCGTCGCGCACGACCCCGAACACCAGCCAGCCGCCACCGAGATCGGGCTCGTTGGCAAATGCGGAGATGCTGGCGTGGGCGGACTTCCCCAGGCCTCGTTTCGCCTCGATGCGCGTGGTCTCGTCGAGATCGCGCAGCGTGGCGACCACCGTGACAGGCGTCCAGCTCACCCAAGAACCTCGATGCCGACGATGTCCGAGTGGTTACTCACGTGCTTCCCCGTCCTTCATCCGGTGTGTTCGCTCGGTCGCCGCCCTTCGCGAGCCAGGCCTCGAACGTGCTCTTCTCGATTCGCCACTGATTCCCGACCTTCACGGCTGGGATGCGCCCCTCGCGGACGAGGGTGTAGGCGGTGCGCTCTCCGATGCGAAGCAGCGCTGCCGCCTCGGCGACCGTCATGAACTCCATTCGGCGACTCCAGTAGGCGGTAATTGCCAGCAGTTGCCGGTGGCTCGGAAGGTACCACGGGCCGCGAACGGCAGTGAAACACGAGTACAAGCCAGGTCGGTGAAGGTGACATGACAAGGCATGTCATCCAGTTCCGGAGCATGTCAGGAGGCATGTCATGCCAGGAAAGTACGAGATTTACGACGAATACGACTTGGAGGAACAGCCGGCCGAGCTGCAGCCGATCTCCGAGATGGACTGGACCGATCTGAACAGCGCCGCGGTGCAGAGGATGGTCGACCAGCTGCCGGACGAGATGCTGGAGGATGTGCCTGGCGATGGGCGTCTGCTCTGCGGCGTGCTCGCCACCGGGGTGGGCTTGCTCTACAGCGGCGAGTGGATGCCGACGGTGGCGGGAGTGGTCGCCTTTGGGTTGCGTCCCGAGCTGGTGTTGCCGGGCATGCAGCTCGAGGTCACCGTCGATGGTGGGGAGCCGGAGGTGTGGAGTGGTTCGCTGTCGATGCTGGTCCGCAAGATGAAGCGGCACTCGATCCTCAGTGCGCGGCTCGGCAACGAGGCATGCCCGCGACTCGTGGGCCATGCGATGGCGTGGCGGAGCTGGGACCAGGAGCACTTGGGCATGCCGGTGCTGGTGGAGGTCGAGGGGGACGAGCTGGTGCTTCGGTACCCCGGGGCCCGGGAGGCGAAGGTGCCGAACATCGTGCTGGCGGACCTCCTGTTTCGCATGGGCTGCAATGCAAAGGCGTCCGCGGGAATCGGCTCGGTGAAGAAGGCACTTCGGAGGGCTGGTGCCAGGCTGATCGGCATCGAGGTCGAAGAGGACTGGACGGCGATGAGGGTGAAGCTGGCGGCTCGGAAGGAGGTAGCAGG
>CAYYHT010000530.1:0-5684 GCA_964471355.1 uncultured Enterobacteriaceae bacterium | reverse complement strand
TGGTGGTCGTGAAGGAGCGAAGGCGCCCTCAGGAGCTGCCAAGTGCGCAAGATGGCATGCCCCGAAATGTGCAGAAGCGCGAAGCCAGTGAATCCGAGGCCAATCTCCACCAGAATGATTCCCGCTTGGCTGACGCTCGCGTAGCCGAGTGAGCACTTGATGTCGGTCTGCACGTGCCCGACCATCGTCGCATGGACTGCCGTGACCGCACCAATCGCGATGAGGGCAGCGCGGACTATTGGCTGACCCGCCAAGAGGTCCCACGAACGGATGAGCAGGAACGGTCCGGCGTGGATGGAGAGGGCCCCATAGAAAATCGCACTGGACGGTGTGGGGCCCTCCATCGCGCGTGGAAGCCAGCCGGTAAACGGAAACGCCGCCGACTTCCCCATGCTGGCGACAACCAACAACGCCGCCACGATGAGCCCCGTGCGCTGATCGAGGTGCACTCCCGCACCAAACGACGCATCGCCTGCGTGGTGGTGCAGAATCACGGCAGCGGCTAGCAGGGCCACGTCGCAGAATCGGTACACGGCGAATGCCCGCAGACCGTGCCTGACGGGCGCCTCACGGTAGTGGAAGTACGCGATGAGCAGCGCTGACGAAAGACCCACGACCTCCCAACCCGCGTAGACCAAGTCGAGAGTGTCGCCGCAAGCAATGGCCATCATTCCTGCGGCGAAGAGCGGAAGCAGTACGAAGAAGCGATGAAAGCCCGCATCTTGATGGAGATACGAGGCCGAAAACGAGCCGATGAGCCCGCACAATGCAGCGGTGAGCGTCATCAGCACCGCTGCGGGCAGATCGAAGACCACACGCGCGTCGAGGGCATACGAGGGCACGACCATCCAATGGGCCAAGGTGATGACCGTGCTTGCGGTGGGGTGGGTAATGACGATCAGGTCGATGCCGAGACATGCCAGCAGAGCAATCGCAAACCCCGCACTCACGGTCCTGTGAATCGTGTGTTCGGACAGCTGGATGCCGAGCACCCACGGCAGTCCCAGCGCCAGCGACGTAGCGACCGGCATGAACAGGGCAACGAGACCAAACACACCCAACAGTCCCGCGACGGTCACGAGCGCACCCCCGAGATCGAAGCTGGCGGCAGCAAGCCGCGTGTTCCGCGGAACCAGTCGACCGACGACGTCACCCAGGGCAGCGTCGACCTCTCGGGTTCCCATTTGCGGAACCCGCCGTCTTCGAAGAACTGCATCTGCCCTGTGGCTGGATCGAGGCTGGCGAGCTGAACCCAATTGTTAGTGATCAAGCGCCCCACGTCCGGATGCTGCTCGGCGACCCGAAGCAATCGTTCTGGTGTTGCTTCGACGACGCAGAGCAGACGGACTGGCTCATGAAGCTCGACCATCTGCCACGGAAGGCCCGTGCGAAGGTCACTGCGATGCCCATCCATGACACCGATCAGACCGGTGATGTTGTGCGGCAGCTTGGTTCCACACCCATACCGGCTGGGGTCGACCACCGAGAACCAGTACTCGAGACTGATGCCAGCGCCCACTGGAACCGCCATGGCGAGCAGCCGACTGAGGATGTCCCCATCCGGGTCGACCGCCGGGTCATACGAACAAAGAAAGGCGCGACGGTCGAGGAACAGGCCTTTGCTCCAATGACGACGCCCGACCAGGCAAATCGCATTGGTGCAGTGGCCGTACTCGGGTCGAGGCTGCGCCAAATCCTCGTCCCGATTCTCTACGTGGTTCAGTGCTTGCGCGGCACTGAAGGTCAGCGGCACGTTCTCGAACTTGCGGCATCGCTCCAAGGCGTCGAGCGCTCGCGCTTCGTCGAAGACCCCCCGCGTCTCTTGCAGAAGTCCACGGAGGTCAGCTGGGACGAGGTCGAGGTCATACAGCTCGATCGCGTCGTCGGCTGTATTGTGGTAGCCGCCGACAAACCAGGTGCCGCTTGGAATGAGGATGCCTCGCTCGATGAGCGCCTCACGCACTCTGGAATCGTTGGCCATGCGCGCGAATACCCTGCCGTTGGGGCCTCCGCGCCCGCCGCCGCAGGCCCCACAATCGTGTGCAGCTTCGTGCGGGTTGTTCATCGACTTGGAGCCGTGCCCCAGGCAAAAGACGAGGGGCGCGAAGTCGCGCAGCAGCGACATGAACTCGAGCGTGCCCTGAACGATGTCGACCATCTCTTCTAGCGAAAAGCCAATGAGAATCCCGTGCTCGTCCCTCTCATCGGAGCGCCGTTCCATCGCAAGGGCGGTGCGCTCCGGCAGCTCGCGGCGAGTCAGGTCCGCATGCCACTTCGGGGAAAGCAGCCGCAGCGACAACGGCACCGCGGATAGCAAGCCCCCCACGGCCACCATCGCGCCACGCAGCATGGTCTGCGAGCCGACGTCGACATTGTGGTGTACGAGTCCCGCGAGCGTGCCGCGCTCGAAGCTTCCATCGATGGACTGCTCGGTGACGAGGTGCTTCGGTTCGAAGCCAGCCGGGCCGAGCGCGACTGGGTGCCCGTGTTCCAAGCCCTGGTAGTACATAGAGATGCCGTAGTTTCCGGCGACACCGAGCGTCTCGACCCACGGAGCGACCTCCTCGATGTGCCTCCTCATCGATTCCTCTCGATCATCGATACAGAATGCCGCCTGCACCCGACGCGTGGGCGCCACCTGGTCGGCGGTCCGTCGCGCATGCAAAGCGATGGCATCGAGCGTCTCGATGCGGAAGCGTCGCTCGTACGCCGCCTGCCACAGCTGCCGGCGTCGGAGTTCAGTCATCGCGTTTGCTTCAGTCAGCAGCGTGGCAATCCTGTCTGGTCCGACATCATCGAGACTATGGCCACCGATTCCGATGATTTGTGCGAGGTGAAACAGGGTCCACGCGGGGTCCTCCGGTGGGCCGTGCGATGCACGCGGCAGGTGTGCACACTGCTCGAGCAATGTCGCGCCGGATGCCGCGCCGAGAAGGGACGAGGCAGCCGAGTAGTCCAACATCAACCGCACAGCGAGCACGTCCTTGAGTTCGGTAGGCAGCTGTAGTCGTTCGGGTGCGGTGTCCGGCCTGTCGGTCAGTCGCTGAAACATGCCCGACCATCCTCGGAGGGCGAGCAGGCTCTGCAGCACGACATCTGGCCAGCTGTCGTATTCGTGACCCAGAAGCTGCAGAACATGAACGCACATGTCGTCGCTGGTCCAGCCTTCGGCCTCGGCCCGCCGGCACAGGCGACGGCACTCCAGCAGCCAAGGACTGCCGACTCCCACCGTTGGCGCAAAGTGTGCCACGAACGCCGTGAAGAAGCCCTCGTGCCGCTCCGCCATCGGCCAATAGGCCACGCCATGGTCCAAGAAGCCTGCGCACCAACGAATCAGTACCGGATTGACTTCTTCGTCCGGATCGTCAAGACCGCGATCGACGAGTTGATCTCTGACGCGTGGCCCTGTGACATGCGGCACTTTCGCGATCGGCAGTCCGTCTCTAAAGGTCTCGCAAACAGACCATAGGTGCGCAACGGCACGTTGTTCGTCGCCGCCCGTTTCAGCAACGAGTCGCGCGTGGGTCTGGGTGTCGAGATCGGAACGGGGCGAGACGAGAGCGCCTGTTTCGGTGAGCGCCCACTGCAGGGCTTCCCCACTCAATCGCTCTATCGGGTGCAGCATCAGGCCGCGCATCAGGCTTTGGCGGTCTACCAGCCCCGCGACAGAACCAGCGGCGACCTCTTTGGCCAGCACCGCATCGATGTCGCTGTCGTGGATTCGGCCGCTCTTGTGCGCCGCATGGTAGGCGTCCTCGGCCCAAAAGGGTTCGTTATCGAACACTGCAGCCGCAGCGATCACACCCTCGTTGAACTCCAGGTGCTCGAAGTGATGAAGCGGGTTGTGGTGGACAAAGCGATCGAGTGGGCTCTGCGCTGGCATCAGGTGGCGCGCCTGTGCGACCGCCTCGGCCAGCACCGCGTACGCATCTTTGCCGTGAGTGCGTGCCAGTTTGTGCGCGACGGTCATGCGACCTTCCTGCGTCGGCAGGCGTGGGGATGTTCGCCCGCAGCGTCGAACTGGTCTAGGCCGACGAGCGACAGCTTCGCGTTCGGCCACTCCTGAGCTGCCATGTGCACCTTCTCCAGGAACGTGTGATCAAGCAGCGTGGCGTTGCTGACATCCACCTCGACGAGCTCCACCTCGTCGCCGACGTCATGAAGTGCGCGTCGCACGGCCAGCAGGTTTGTGAACACCGCCGGTCCATGAACCTCGATGCGCACCCGTCGCTCCTCGACTTCCACGGTGATTGGGCTGCGCAACATCTCCAGTGGGTGCGCGCCGCGCGCCACATGAAGTCCGAGCTTCAAGAGCAAGCCAACCCCGACACCAACCAACAAGTCGGTAGCCAGGGTGACCACAAATGTCGTCACGAACACCCCCAGCTGGTCCGCGCCAATCTCCCATGCGTGCTTGAACTCGGAAGGAGAGGCGAGACGTGCGCCGGTGTACACGAGCATCGCCGCCAGCGCGGCGAGAGGGATCTGCTGCAGAAGCCCGGGCAGAAGTGCCACAAAGAAGAGCAGCGCGAGCCCGTGGAAGAAGTTCGACCAGCGGCTCGAAGCCCCCGCGTCGATGTTCGCCTTTGATCGCACAATCTCGGAGATCATCGGGATGCCCCCGATCATCGAAACGATGAGGTTGCCGATCCCGGTCGCGAGAAGGTCCTTATTCAGGTCCGAGACGCGGTGCTCGGGGTCCATCGAGTCGACTGCGATGACCGACAGCAAACTCTCGATCGTTCCGACAAGCGCGAACATCGCGATGTACTTCACCGAGATCGGACTGGTAATCATCGAAAAATCGGGAAACGTCACGGCCTCCAGCAGGTTGCCGGGCAGGTGGACGAGGAACTCCGGTCCAAGCACGTAGTCGTGATTTCCCAGCGTATAGGTATGTGCTTCGCTGAAGTGCAGAGCCAGACCCATCGGTACCGTCAAGAGCAGGGCCACCATGGGTGCTGGGACTTTCTTCAGCGCGGGTATGAGCGGCAGGAAGATCAACGTGAGCAGGGATATGAGTCCGATGAGCAGCACCTCGGGATTCGCTTCCGCGACGTAGTGGGGCAGCTCGAGCAGCATCTCGAGGGGTTCCCCGTGCGCTCCGACGACTCCGAGCATGACCGGCGTCTGCTTGGCGATGATGATGACGCCAATGGCTGCCAGCATGCCGTGCACGACGGCTGGCGGCATGATGGAGGCGAGCACACCGGCGCGGCTCAGCGCAATGGCAATCTGGATGAGGGCTGCGACCGTGCCGACTGCGAGCGCCCGTTTGTAGCCGAGCACGGGGTCGCCCATACCCAGCTCATTGACGGCGCCGAGGGCGATGACGATGAGTCCGGCTGCCGGGCCTTTGATCGTGAGCTCTGCGCTTCCAATCCATGTGACGACAATGCCGCCCACGATTGCGGACAGGACTCCTGCCACTGGCGGAAATCCACTGGCCATGGCGATGCCCAGGCACAGCGGCAAGGCAATCAAGAAGACGAGGAAGCCGGATATGGCATTGGACAAGATCCCTCCGGCGGCCTTGTCTGGCAACGTGTGTGGGGGAGAGGGCTCGGTCATTGGGGACTCCGTTCATTGGGCATTCAAGCGGTAGCCAGCAATTCGCGTGCCATCTTCTGGAGCCTAGAGCGGGTGTCTCTGATTCGTCAGGGAGGACTCCAGAAACCGCGAAG
>CAYYHT010000529.1:0-5692 GCA_964471355.1 uncultured Enterobacteriaceae bacterium | reverse complement strand
CGACCGTGACCGCCGTCGGCGCCTATCTAGGCAGCTGGGACCTCGATGGATTCGGCGGCGCGCTCTATGGGCAGAACACCGTCGGCGTCACCGATCTGGGGGCCTTCTTTGCCTTGATGTACGGCGAGCCGGTGTTCGGGCTGTCAGGCTACGCGCCCATCGGTCCCGTTGGCCTGTACTGGGACGGCACCCTGACGATCACCGACGGCGGCGAGGGCGAGTTCCGCGGGGTGATGGGCGTCGATGTGCGGCCCACCACCACCACCACCATCACTGTCGAGCTCTATGGCCAGAGCTTCGGCGCCGACGACCCGGTGGGCTACCTGCCGCTGTACCTCGACGACCGCTACATCCGCGGAGAGCTGTGGCTGCTCGGGCATGCCTATGCGGGGTTGGCTGTGTCCCAAGAGATCACGCCACTGCTGATGGCCAGCGGCTTTGCGATGGTCAACGTGCTGGATGGCAGCGCGCTGCTGTCGGGCTCGTTGAGCTGGTTCGTCACCGAGAATGGCGAGCTCGATTTCGGCCTCATGGCCGGCACGGGCAAGCGACCGGCATTGCTCGCTGCCGAGAGCGAGTTCGGCTTGATGCCCGTGGTCGGCTTCGTTCAAGGCAAGTGGTACTTCTGACGGCGAGGCGAAGCTCGCCGCTCCTTGATGGTTGTCGGCGAGGCGAAGCTCGGCGCTCCTTGATGCGGAAGGGCTATGGTGCGGCCGCTAGGAGCTGACCATGGTGTTCATATTGAGCCTGCTACTTGGGTGCGGAGGCACGCCACCCAGCGGAATCGCCGTCACGGGCACCACTTTCGAGATGCGCATGACCAGCCTTGAGTCGGGCTATAGGCTGGTGCCGCCCGATCACATCTTGCTGACGTGCGAGTTCCGCGAGACCGACGGCAACCTGCTCGAGGCGTCCACGCTGCGCTCGGGGCGAGTCGACCTTCAGGTGCCCATCACCTCGACGCTGACGCGGGAGGGCGACACCGACACCCACACGTTGACCTTCCAGAACGCGAACTTGCCCAATAAATTCGCGCGCGAGGGGCGGTCGCACACGGTCTCGAACGAATGCAAGGCGCGCTTCGCCGGCATGGCCTTCAGCCCACCCGCGAACGACGAGGATGCGTTCTTCTACGCCACCACACCAGATGGTGAGGCCACCGTCGACACGTCGGATGTGACCGAACAGCTGCTCGGCGAGATGCGCGGCGCGACGTTCAGCGTGACCCATAGCGAGGGCATGACGGACAAATACCGGTCTTCCAACAAGCGCCCACAGGCCCCAGTCGAGCAGGAGCGCAGCTGCTTCCGCGTCTACAAGCGCACTCAGCCTGGAGTCGATGACTACACCTACGAGTGGGCGCTCAACTTCAGCAAGGCCCCACCGCCCCAGTGCGAGTTTGTGTCTGCCAAGCCCTGTGAAGCCCACAAGTCGAGAGCACCCTTTGCTCCAGACCAATGCTGCGCGCCCCAGCAGCGCTGGACAGAACAGCTGGGCTGCCACTACGAGGAGGGGGTCACCTGTTTCAACGGCGAGCCGGGGCCCGCCACTGGGTGTCCGTCAGGTCCGACCGAAGTCGGTCAGCCGACCGAAGACCTGAACAGCCCCATCCTTGGCACGCTGAAGAGCGTTCCGGCCGGAACGTACATCACCACCATGAAAGCCCTGCACTACAGCAAGCAGCAGCAGCGCGATGTCGCAGCGTTCCACATGATGGAGAGCGAGGTCACGCACCAGATGTGGACGGCTGTGATGGGCACCAATCCGTCCATGTACAGCGACTGCGGACCCACCTGCCCGGTCGAGTCGGTCTCGTACGACGACGCTGTCGCATTTGCCGCCAAGCTGAGCGCCACAGAAGGCGTGACCTACCGCCTGCCGAGTGAGCACGAGTGGGAGTGGGCCGCACGCGGTGGCGAGGCCCACATCTTCGCTGGCTCTGCGGATGTGGATGCGGTTGCGTGGCATCGCGGCAATACGAAGACGCCGAAGCCGGTCTGCACCAAGCAGCGCAACGGCTTCGGCCTGTGCGACATGTCGGGCAACGTCTGGGAATGGACCGCCGACATCGACGCGAGCCAGCCCAATCACGCCAAGCGAGGCGGCTCTTGGTTCGCATACCCGCTGCACGCGCGGGTGTTTTCCCGCGGAAACCAGATGCAGCCATTCGACGATGGGCTTGGGTTGCGCTTGGTGCGAGAGGCTGCGACCGGCGAGGCGAAGCTCGCCGCTCCTTGATGGGTTGTCGGCGAGGCGAAGCTCGCCGCTCCTTGAATGGGTTGTCGGCGAGGCGAAGCTCGCCGCTCCTTGGCCCGTTACACAGCGGCCATGCACGAGTGGGACTTCGACACCGGCCCGCGTGGCCTCAAGCTGCGCATCTGCGAGTGGCAAGGCGCTGAGTCGAGCCGGCCTGTGCTGGTCATCCTGCATGGCTTCCTGGAGCAGGGAGCCGCCTGGCATGCGGTGGCGTCTCGGCTTTCGGGCCGCGTTCTGGCTCCAGATGCACGGGGACACGGGCTGTCCGAGCACGTCGGCCGCGGCGGCTTCTATCATTTCTATGACTACCTCTCGGACCTCGACGCGCTGGTTCAGCACATCGGCGGGCCGATTGACCTGCTGGGCCACTCGATGGGCGGCACCGTCGCGACCATGTACGCGGGCACACGACCCGAACAGGTCCGCCGCCTGGTCCTGGTCGAGGGCCTGGGGCCGCCGGACACCACATCGGCATCGGTCGCCCGAACCCGCCAGTTCACCCAGGGCATGCGCGAGCAACCCCAGCACAAGCCGCTGGCCGATGTCGCAGCCGGCGTGGCTCGGGTACAGCGCTGGAATGCGACCCTGCCCACCGATGTGGCCACTCGGCTCGTCGCACGCACCACCGAGCCCCACCCCGATGGCGGCGTGCGCTGGACCTGGGACCCGCTGCATCGGCTGCGGTCGCCCAAGCCGTTTGACGAGGCCCAGTTCAGCCAGTTCATTGGCGAAATTTCCGCGCCCACGCTGCTTGTGGACGGCGGTGCGACTCAGTTCGTGTTTGATGGACAGGTGCAAAGAGCCGCCTTGGTCCAGCACCGCACCGAGCTGGTCATCGACGGCGCGGGGCACCTCGTCCATCACGACGCACCGATTCCGCTGGCCACGGCCATCGAGGAGCACTTGAACCATGATTGATGCCCAGACCATCTCCGAGCGGCTGGCCTCTGGCGCCACCCATCAGCTGGCCAAGACCCGCGGCCGCGAGATTCGTTCTCTCAAGGGCGTGCGCGGCGTTCCAGACGGCGAAATCGCCCGCATTGCGGCGGCCGTCTACAAAGAGATGAAGCCAACCCTCGAGGACGAAGACGAGCTTGCCGAGCTGTTTCGCACCGCTTGGGAGGACGGCATCGTCGCCGTTGGCCTGGTGGCAGCGCTGGGTCCCGATCACCCCCACGACGTCTTTGACTGGGGCCTGGACTTGTTGCAGCGAACGGACGATTCGGCCACCGCCGATGCGCTGGGATGGCTTGTTCTGGGTCCGTGCATGCTCGCCGCCAGACTGCCCGTCGCCCAAGTCATCGGTGTCACCCGACGCCACGAGCACCCATCGGTGCGACGTGCAGGCGTCATGACGGCCATGGCGCTGACGCCGACCCCTATTGAAGGACCGGCCGCGGCTCCACTGCGCGAGCGCATGAACGAGCGCCGCATCGCGTTCGTCGAACAGCCGCAATCCCACGCCATCGGGGCCATCTGCACCGCATTCCTGCGCGACGAGGACCCGTCGGTTCGCAAGGCCATGCGCCGGGTGCTGCGCGCCTGGGCAGCCTGCGACACCACCGCCCAAGTGGCGTGGGCAGACAACACCAAGGGTGGCCTGCCCAAGATGCTGCGCGCCGAGATCGACAAGGCCCGCAAGAAGCTGGCCCGCAAGCAGAAGGACGCATGATCGAAGCCCTGCTGCTGGTCGGTGCGGGCTGCTTGGTCGAGAGCATCGATACGCGCCTCGAGCGCACCGCGCAGGACACATGGCTCGAGCGCAGCCGCATTGTGGTGCAGTCCACCGGTGACTGCGAAGAGGTCGGCATTCGGCTTCCGCCTGGCGTGCATCTGCGCGACCACCGCGCTCGGGTGCACTTTGGCGACGACGACAAGCGGCGCCTGCCCGACAGCCGCTGGGTCATGGAACCGCGCGACTTGGCCGACCAGGGAGCTGTGCGCTTGGTCGTTCCCGAGCTGATCAAGAGCGACCGCGTGCGCCTGGACTTCGAGCGCGAGTGGGGCACCGGCCGCGGCTTTGTGTGGATGCCCGGCATCGATGGCGCCAAGTTCGCCGAGCTGCGCGTGGCCGACGTCACGGGCTGGGTGATGACTGAGGAGGGCCTGCAGTTCGACGGCAAGGCTTGGTGGGCGGCCGAGCCCAAGTCCGATGCCCTGATCACCATCGCGCCAAACGGCGAGCCCGTGCGCGAGCCCTTGATCGAGCAGCCGCCAGGCGCTCCTCCCCCTGTGGCCATCAAATGGACCGACACGATCGACGCGCCCCACGGTGACGTGCAGCGAACCCTGTACCCAGGCGGCGGAGCGACCACCTTTGTCGAGCAAGAGCTGACCTTTGCGCCCTTTGCCCACGACCGGCAGTGGCTGGTGCACATCCCCGAAGCCGCCATCGACATCCAGGCGCCCGAAGGTGCTCGCCAGCGCGAGGACGCGGTCGTACTGCACATTCCTGCGACCGAAGTCGCCGTGAACCAGACCGTCAGCTGGACCCAGCCGGGTGCCGACACCTATGGCGACGCCCCGGTCCGGCATGGAGC
Organism: uncultured Enterobacteriaceae bacterium; assembly: GCA_964471355.1. Classification (GTDB taxonomy): domain Bacteria; phylum Myxococcota_A; class UBA796; order UBA796; genus CAYYHT01. Next base: position 896 of record CAYYHT010000529.1, on the reverse strand, counting down.
CGAGATCGAGTACTGGGTCAACGCGCGAGATGGCCTGGTCGGCTGGGAGACTCAGCGCGAGTCGTGGTGGCTCAAGCAGCTGGGCGGCCAGAAGGTCATGCCGAACGAAGACCAGATGGAGCTGGCGCTGGAGCGGCGCTTCTTGATCGCGTCGTTGCCCGAGCCCGCCATTCCACTGGTGCTCAAGGGAGCCGGGGCCGGCTGGGACCTCGCCGCGGACCTCAAGACGCTGTTCTATGACCGAGCAAAGGTGGCGCAGCTTCCGGGGGACCCGCTGTTTCCGCGCAAGCTGGTCAAGGCACGCAGGAGTCGCGTGATGACCCCACTCGAGGCGGCGCTGACGCTGAGGCTGCAGCTGCTGCAGGCGCGCATGCCCTGCTCGTGGGTGGTTGTGCGCCCAGCCCCACTCGGGCCGGGTGGTCCCTTGGCGCTGACGGGCTTTGACGAGGCACTCGTGGCGGTCACGTGGGAGGACGAGACCCGGTGGATCGACCCGGGCTGCGACAGCTGCGACACCTTTGAGCTGCGCCCCGAGCTGCAGGGAGCGAGTGCATTGGGCCGGGGGGGCATCACCCGTACGCCCGACCCCGTGCCCGGCGACTGGACCCTGGACCAGATCAGCCTGCCCACCATCGAGGCCGACGGCCGCCTGTGGTGGCGCATGCCGGGCACCCGCACCGCGCCGAGTGAAGGCCCCGACCACAGCATCAGCACCGACGCGTTCACGTGGCAGCGCACCAGCGGCGTACAGACGCTGGTCGTCACCGAGCGCCGCTGGACGGCAGAGCACATCAGCGCCTACCAAGAGGCACTGGCTTGGCAGCCTGAGCCACAGCCAATCCCCCACAGCCACGCGCCAAATCCGCCCGAGGACGCTCCCAATGTCGAAGAACCCA
>CAYYHT010000528.1:2737-5707 GCA_964471355.1 uncultured Enterobacteriaceae bacterium | reverse complement strand
TGCCGGCGGTCGCCAATCCAACGCTAATCGCTTTTGCCGAGCGGGTGATGGGCCGCGGCAAGGCTCCAGACCGGCCTCTTGATGTGATTGGCCAGAGAATCCGCCGCGCCGACGCGTTCCGCTTTCGACTCTATGACCCGCAAACCGACTGCTGGCGAGTGGTCAACGGTGCCGGCGACGGCTGCCCTGGTCTGGTGGTCGATCGGTACGGGCCACTGGCCGTCGTTCGGGTCTATGGAAAGTGCTGGGAGCCACACCTGGACCGAGTCGTCGAAGCCATCGCCAACGCCGGTTGGGCCAGCACCATCTATAGGCGCTTTGGGGTCAAACGAGTGGATGGTCGCGACGGTGGCGAGCTGCTGCAAGGTGAGCCCGTGCCAGAGACCTTGGTTGTGCTCGAACAGGGCATGCGCATGCTAGTGAGGCCCGAGGTCGGGCAAAAGACTGGGTTGTTCCTCGACCAGCGCGAGCACCGGGCTCTGGTTCGTCGCCTGTCGGCGGGGCGAGTCGCGGTAAATCTATTCGCGTACACCGGTGGCTTCTCGGTGGCGGCAGCGCTCGGCGGGGCCGCCCATGTCACCACGGTAGATATTGCCCCCGAGGCAGTCGAGGACGCCCGCGAGAACTTCCGGCTCAATGGGCTGCGGCCTGAAGAACACGGGTTCGAGGTGGCCGATGCCTTCGCGTGGAAGCCGCGCGGACCCGTAGACTTTTGGATTGTCGATCCGCCGTCGCTCACCCGAGGAAAGCGTTCAGACAAAGCGGCGAACAGCGCGTATCGCAAGCTGCATCAGGGACTGGGAAAGCACATCGCCAAGGACGGCCTGGTGGGAACAGCAAGCTGTACTGCACGCCTTTCCCTGGCCGATTGGCGCGATGCCGTGGCCCAGGGTCTGCGGAGCTCCGGCGACTGGAGCTGGCACTGGTGTTCGGGCGAGCCGCTGGATCACCCGACTGCGCTGGTGCACTCTGAGGCGAGGTATCTGAAGTTCGCGCTCCTGCGCCGACGATGAACGCTACGCTTGACCGGACAGTGCCGGACGTGTGACAAGAGAGGCGCCGACCCGGACTTACACTCCGAACAAAGGCCCCCTTTTTCACCTACCAATTTTCACTGCGCACCCGGAGCTACGGTTGAACGACGCGACTCGCCACCACTGGCCAGCATCGATGTCGATCCCGACTCCTGAGCGAGCGTGGTGGTCCAGGAGTTCCCCGTGGGATCTGAAATCATCTGCAATACCACCGGCCGGGAGACGCGCGTAGCGCTGATGGAGGACGGCCGCCTGGCCGAGCTCTACATCGATCGGGGAGACAATCGCGGCTACGTCGGCAACGTGTACCTAGGTCGAGTGGTCCGGGTACTGCCAGGCATGCAGGCGGCGTTTGTTGATGTCGGACTCGAGCGCGCCGCGTTCTTGTACGTGGGCGACATTTACCGTGACTTCCTGCACATGCACGAAGACTCGGATCGGGGCGTGCACAGCACAGAAGAGGTGCCGCGGGCAAACTCACGCGCTGGACACCCGCCCATTCAGGACTTGCTCAAAGAGGGCCAAGAACTGGTGGTGCAGATCTCCAAGGACCCGATCGGGACCAAGGGAGCACGGCTCACGACCCACATCGCCATTCCGGGCCGGTACATCGTCTTCATGCCCACCGTCGAGCACGTTGGCATCAGCCGGCGCATCGAAAAGGACCGTGAGCGTCGCCGGCTGCGCAAGTTCGTCGACAAGCATCGGCCGAAGGGAACGGGCTTCATCGTGCGCACGGTGTGTGAGAACCAGCCTACGGCCAACCTCAAAGCCGACATGGACTACCTGCTTCGCACCTGGGAGCGCATTCAGAGCGCAGCCAAAGAGAAGAAGGCACCTGCGTTGCTGCACGCCGAATACGGTCTGGTGCTGCGCAGTGTCCGTGACATGTTCGATGAACACGTTGAACGCATGGTCATCGACGACAAAAAGATCTTCGAGGAAGTACGGCAGTTCATGGCGGACTTCACGCCGCAGCATCAGGACCGTGTGCACCTGTATCGGGGACAGGACCCGATCTACGACACGTATGGGGTCGAGGTCGCCATCAACAAGAGCCTCGGACGCAAGGTGTGGCTCAAGTCGGGTGGCTACCTCGTCATCGATCAGACCGAAGCTCTGATGGCCATTGATGTGAACTCGGGCAAGTTCGTGGGCACCAATTCCCTCGAAGACACCACGTTGCAGATCAATCTCGAGGCCGCCGACGAGGTCGTACACCAGCTGCGTCTGCGCAACATGGGCGGCATCATCATCATCGACTTCATCGACATGGACCGCGAGCACAGCCGAGACAAGGTCTACAAGGTCTTGGCCGACGCCCTGCGCGAGGACCGGGCGCGAACCAACGTGCTCAAGATCAGCGAATTGGGGCTCGTCGAGATGACCCGCAAGCGGGTGCAAGAAGGTCTCGACCGCTATCTGACGGACGACTGCGTCATCTGCAACGGCACTGGCGTCGTGCGGTCCGTCGCCACCCTGTGCTTCGACATCCTGCGCGAGATTCATCGCGAGGCGGGTCGCCAGCCCAAGGCCGAGTCCATCTACGTCAACACAACGCCGGCGATTGCCGACCGGCTGTACGGTGAGCAGTTTTCTGATCTCGAGGGGACCGAGAAGACTCTGGGTCGCCGGGTGGTGGTGCGCGCATTGGGGCACTACCATCCTGAGCAATACGAGGTTTATGGAAGGTAGACTGAGTTCGTGCGCAGTGGATTGAACCAGATCTTCAAACGCTTCCGGTCGGCATTTGTGACCGGAGTCCTCGTCATCATCCCGATCTTGGTGACTTGGTGGGGTCTAGTGACGCTGTACGGGGCTGTGAACAGCTTGCAGCCCGAGCACTACCTGGGACGCAAGATTCCAGGCCTTGGCGTGGCCATCACTTTCATGACCATCATGGATCACATCACCATTGAAATCCCACTCGTATTTT
>CAYYHT010000528.1:0-2727 GCA_964471355.1 uncultured Enterobacteriaceae bacterium | reverse complement strand
GTGGTCGGCTTCTTGGCTCAGAACCGAGTCGGAAAGGGCGTTCTCAACGCATATGAATGGGCCATGGCGCGGGTGCCGGTCGTCTCGAGCATCCAGCAGGGCGTCAAGCAGCTGGTCGAGTCGCTGTTTGCGACGGACCGCGGCACCTTTCAGCAGGTTGTACTGATCGAATATCCGCGACGCGGGATTTGGTGCGTCGCGTTTCACACTGGGCAGAGCTTTGTCGCTCAACCGGGCCAGCCACCCTTGGTGAACGTGTTCTTGCCCACGACGCCAAACCCCACCTCGGGGTTCTACTTGATGATTCCCGAAGCGGACGTGCACCTGCTGGACCTGTCCGTCGAAGAGGCGTTCAAGCTGATCATGAGTGCCGGCATTGTTGCCCCCGACGAAAAGCGTCTGTTGACCCAAGAGGTCACGCGCGAAGCGCTTGAGGCCGTGCTGGGCGCGACAGGCAAGTAGCTAGAATAAGCGTCCGATGACCGTCGGCGCATCGGCCGTGGACAGGCGCTGCGCCAAGCTTGTGTGCCGGTTGTCGTCCCCGACGGAGCGCGCTGCACGCTGCCAAGCCACGGGGTCGCCGATGACGCACAGGAACCTCTTGGCGCGTGTGACTGCCGTGTAGAACAGATTGCGCCGAAGCATGATGCTGTGGCTTCGATCAAGCGCCAGCACCACAGCGGGGTACTCGCTGCCCTGGCTCTTGTGCACCGTCATGGCATAGGCCAGGTCCAACAGCGGCAGCTCGTCCCACTTCCACAGCACCTCGCGGCCCTCGAACAGAATCAGCAGGCCCTGGGCCTCTTTGGCGATGATGCGTCCCACGTCGCCATTGAAGACTTCGACGTCATAGCGATTGCGGATGCACAGGACCCGGTCACCCACTCGGAACTCTCGGCCCTTGCGACTGGTGGGCTCTCCGTCGGGATTCAACCTGGCCTGCAGTGCCTTGTTGAGTGCTTCAGTGCCAAGGGGGCCGCGGCGAGTAGGCGCAAGCACCTGGATATCGCGCATCGGGTCGTAGCCCTTTTTTGTGAGACGGTCTGCCACGATGGCGATGAGCGTTCCCCGCGCTCGGTCGGCGTTGTCACGCCCAACGAGAAAGAAGTCCTCGAACCCGGCCCGCTCGCCAGACGTCGGCACCTGTCCCGCGTGAATGTCTGCAGCTGCGCGGATGATGCCGGACAGGTGCTCTTGGCGGTAGATGTGCTGCAGGCGCACGACCGGCACGCTCTGGCTATCGATGATGTCGCGAAGGACCTGTCCTGGCCCCACACTGGGTAGCTGATCGGCGTCGCCCACCAGCACCAGACAGAAGTTGTGGTCGTCGGGGTCGGGCAGTGCTTCGACCAAGCTGGCCATCAGGGGCAGGTCGACCATGCTGGCCTCGTCGATGACCAATCCGTCGCATTCGAGCGGGTTGCTGCGGTCACGGCTGAAGCCGCCGGGAGGCTTGAACTCGAGCAGTCGATGGATGGTGCTGGCCTCGACAGACGTGGCATCGGCCAGACGCCTGGCGGCACGACCGGTTGGTGAGGCGAGCTTCCAGCGTTGTCCACGCTCGCGTGTGGCCCGCATGAGCACCTTGACCAAGGTGGTCTTGCCCGTGCCAGGGCCGCCGGTGATGACCACGACCCCGCCGCCCAGGGCGCGCTGCACGGCCAACAGTTGGTTCTCGTCGAGATCGACGCCCTCGTAGCTCGCTGCGGCTAGGGCCTCGGCGCGCGTCGTGTCTTGGGGAGGGGCGTCACGGCTGCGACGCTTGAGCTCAAACGCGACCGTGCTCTCAGCGGCGTGCAGCCCAGACGACCAGATGCGCTCGCCGTCGTCGGCCTGTTCGATGACGACGCGCCCGGCGGAGGCTGCATCAGAAACGGCGGCGTCCATGCCCTTGGTAGGCACTGTGAGCCGTTCGAGCTGCCGAGCCAATTCAGCGCGCGGCAGAAAACAGTGTCCGTCGCCGCCTTCGACGTTCAACACATGCACCACAGCAGCACGCACGCGATTCGGGTCGTCGAGGGGGAGCCCCTGTTGCCGTGCCAGCAAGTCGGCGGTGCGAAAGCCCACGCCGCGAATGTCTTCGGCAAGTCGGTAGGGCTGGGTAGCCACGACGGACGCTGTGTGAACGCCATAGCGTCGCTTGATGCGATCGATGAGCCCACCGTGCAGGCCGAGGCCTCGTAGGGTGACGGCGAGGGCGCGCCCCTCTTCGTCGGCGACCCACCGCTCGGAGATGACCGTGACGCGTCCAGCGCCAATGCCGTCGACTTCGGTCAATCGATGCGGTTCTTCGGAGAGGATGCGCAGGGCGTCGATGCCGAAGGCGTCGACAATGCGGCCGGCGAGCTTGGGTCCGATGCCCGGCAGTCCGCTAGAGGCCAAGTAGCTGCGCAGCCCGTCCAGGGTCCGAGGGGTGCCTTGCAACAAGCCGGTCACCCGAAACTGCCTGCCGTGCTGATTGTGCTCTTCCCAGCGGCCTTCGACAGCGATAAATGTGTCGACAGCATCGTCGTCTGCCAGCACCGCCAGGGGACCCACGGCGGTCACGTGCGGTTGGTCTTCGCCCATGCTCAGGCGCACCACCGCGTAGCCAGTCTCTTCCGAGGCCCACACCACCCGCGTCACGCGTCCTTCGAGCCAATCCGCCATGCAGCCGCCTAATCTCCCGACCGGTCAGGAAGTGTCCGCTACTGGCGCTCTTTGAAGCTGAAGACCGGAGTCACTAGG
>CAYYHT010000527.1:0-5726 GCA_964471355.1 uncultured Enterobacteriaceae bacterium | reverse complement strand
TCGGCATCGGTGCCATCGTGCTCGAAGCACTGGTCATGGTGATTCGGGGCCTCAAGCGCAACAAAGATGAGCGCTACCTGTCCATCAAGTGCGGCATCTTGGCCTTCGGCGTGGACGGCGTGCTGCAGGCGACCGTGATCTTCGCGGTTCAGCTGTGGGTCTACCAGTACCGGTTCTTCGACATCGGCTTTGTGTGGTGGGCCTGGGTGCTCTGCTTCTTGGTCAACGACTGGATGTTCTATGTCTCGCACAGGGCTCAACACGAGAGCCGGCTGCTGTGGGCGGCCCATGTTGTGCACCACTCTCCGCGCTCCTACGACCTGACCACCGGCATTCGAGGCAGCATCTTCGGCACCGTCGCGACGCTGCCCTTCATCTGCTGGATTCCGCTGCTGGGCGTGCATCCAGTGATGTTCCTGGTCGCCGACAAGCTGTTCAAGTTCTATGGCCTCGCGTACCACACCGAAGCCGTCGACAAGCTTGGCTGGCTGGACCGCGTGCTCATCACCCCGTCGGTCCACCGCGTCCATCACGCCACCAATCCGCAGTACATCGACAAGAACTACGGCGGTGCACTGCTGGTCTTCGACCGCTTGTTCGGCACGTGGGAACCCGAGGTCGAGACGCCTCGGTACGGGCTCGTCAAGGACTGGCACAACTACGATCTTGTCGACTGCCAGACCCACGAGATTCGGGACCTGTGGAGGGACGTGCGTGCGGCGCCCACCTGGGCTGACAGCATTCGCTACCTGTACAAACCGCCAGGCTGGGCACCGCAGACCGAGCGACTCACAAGTCCTCTGCCGGCCCCATGAAGGTGGGGAGCGCACCGGGTTGATGGCCTCTAAGTAGGGGGCGAATCTGAAGACCCGGAGACCCCCATGGCCTATGCACCCGCCCTCGACCTCGAGACCGATCACACAGACTGGGCCCACGAGTCGCTGCCCGCCGAAGAGCCTGGCTTCATGCGCACGCTGTTCGGAGGCCTGCTCGGCGGCTCGATCATGGCGCTGGGCTGCTCGATTGTGTGGGCAACCATCATCACCGTCACCGGATTCGACTTCAGCCTCATCGCCATCATGGCCGGACTCTTCGTCGGCACCGGCGTTCGTGCCGGCGCGGGTCGACCGGGCTTGCTGCCGGCACTCATTGCCGCCGTCATGACCTACCTCACCGTCACCGGAACCGTCGCCATGGCCGTTTTCTACGAGTTCGCCATGGAGGGCGACCTGGTGCTGGCCATCATCGGCGTGCCCTTCAGCATCCTGGGCTACATCCCCTTCCTGATGATCGAGATGGACGTCATGGCCCTGTTCTTCTTCGGACTGGCGATGTTCACCGCCATTCGAGTCGCCCTGGTCGACGCCGAGCCCGACTACCAACAGTACTAAGCAGGGGTTACCCGTCGCCCGAGGGTGACGATGCGCGCTGGGTCTATGATCGACGATCGATATGAGCTCATCAGGAGCATCGGTGTCGGATCTGCAGCCGAGGTCTACTCAGCCCTCGATACGCAGACCCAGATCAAGGTCGCGGTCAAGATTCAGAACCTGAAGGGCGCCAAGAACCGCAAGCTGCAGGAACGCTTCCTGCGCGAAGCCCGCACGATGATGACGCTCAAGCACCCCAACCTGCTGAGCGTGCTCGACAACGGCATCACGGAAAAGGAGCGGCTGTTCCTGGTCATGCCGCTTGTCGGCCGAGGCACCCTGCTGTCGCGCATGAGCTCGGGTCCTTTCCCCACCCACCTGCAGGGCCTGAGCGTATTGGTCCAGCTGCTGTCGGGAATGAGCGTGGTCCACGACGCCGGCATCGTGCATCGGGACGTCAAGCTCGCCAATGTACTGGTTCCCACTTGGGACGGCGTCATGCTCGGCGACTTCGGCATCGCGCGCATCTCGACCGAGCCCACCCTCACCCGTGCCGATTCCACCCTCGGGTCCGCGGGCTACATGTCCCCCGAGCAGATGGACGACTCACGCAGCGTCGGCCCGCCCGCAGACATCTTCTCGCTGGGTGTGGTCCTGTTCCAGCTGATGGCCCGCCGCGGCGCTCCCGATCTGACCCTGGCCGAAGAACAGCCCGAGCTGCTGCTGCCGGTACCCAGAGCAGTGCGGCCCGTCGTCGCCAAGGCAACCAAGGTGTTTGCCGACGACCGCTACCAGACGGCCCGCGAGATGGTCGAGGACATCGCCAAGATCGCCGATGGTCTGTTGATCGCCACAAAGCGAGAGCCGGTCGGTGACGCGTGGCTCGAGCGGTTTGACCGCCTGCGCAAAGGCTGATCGCCCCAGATCCCGATGTTCACGGCAGTCAATGCTGGGGCCCGCACCCGGCCAGGCTCGCTCATACGGCCGCTGCTACACTGCGAACTTGCTCTCGGAGCCACCTGTGCGCCGGGTCTCCATCATTTCGCCGGTGCCAGGCCATGCCAACCCGGACCTGGACCGGAAACGGCGCTGGCACCACCACAAGGTCCAGTTCTTCGGCCATCGAGCGAGCGATGCGACCCGCCATGGTCACAATATGGTCCGACCCGCACACCATCTGGGGCGCAATGGTGAAGGTGGCCACGGTACGGGAGACTCGGCGGCTCAAGCCGAGCTCTGCAAGACGCTCATCGACCACGCCAACCGGGGTCCCCCCAGGGGCGATCAGGATGTGGGACAGCGCGGCATAGCGCTCGGGGGTGAGTGCTTGCTGCAGAGCCGGATGGCCACGCCGCAGCAAGCAGACGTGCTCCTCGTCGTACAAGGGCTCCCATAGGATGTCCGCAGGCGAGTTGCGCCGGCTGCCGAAGGCCAGATCGACCGCCTCGTGGCGCAGGTCATCGGCGCGCGACTCACAGCGCTTGGAGTACAGGTTCATCTGTGGCGCCAAACGTGCGAAGCGCACGCCAAGGGGCACCACCAGCATGCGCTCGGTGTAGTCATTCGTGCCCAGCGTGAACGCGCCAGCCGCTCCGCTGGGGTCGAAGGTGTGGAGTTCACCGAGCAGTCGGTTTGTATCGTCGAGCAGGCGGGCGAGCGGCGCGCGCAATCGTTCAGCGTGAGGCGTGCGGGTCAGGGTCTGGCCCGACCGCACGAGCAGCGGATCATCGAACAGGTCGCGCAGCCGGCCCAGGGCGCGGCTCATTGCCGAGGGCGAAAGTGCGACCCGTTCGGCCGCCAGCTTCACGCTCTGGGTGTCGAGCAATGCGTGCAGCGCAACGAGCAAATTGAGGTCGACGGCCGAAAGATGCATTCATCGCATTTATATCTTCTAATACCTGCATTTGCCTCATGTATTTGGTGGATGCATGTTCACAGCGCACCCAGCACCCATCGACCCACCTGGAGCGACCCATGCCCACCGCCATGATCACCGGGGCCAACGCCGGCCTCGGATTTGAGATTTCCCGCCAGCTGGCCGAGCACGGCTACACGGTCATCCTGGCTTGCCGAAACGAAAAAAAGGCGCGTGCAGCGGTCGACAGGCTGGTAGCGGTGACCGGGCGCCCACCAAAGACCTTCCAGATCGTGCCCATCGATGTCTCCGTGCCCTCCAGCGTCCGCGATGCGGCGCACCAGGTTGCCCCCCAACAACTGGATGTTCTGGTGCTCAACGCCGGCGGTCCGATGCAACTGACCGTCGGCGCCCACGGAGTCAGCGCGACGATCGCGACGAATGCCGCGGGCCACGTCAACCTGGTCGATCAGCTGGCCGCTGACGGCAAGTTTGGCGACGACGCACTGGTCTTGTACGCCACGTCCGAGGCGGTCCGAGGCGCCTGGCTCTTTGGGGTGCCCAAAGCCGTGCTGCAGTTCGACACCGACGAGCAGGTTCAGCGCATCCTGCGGAGTGAAGATGTCCGTGGCGACGCCATCCTCGGCTATTCCCACGCCAAAGCAGCGGGCATGCTGGCGCTCAACGCCCTGTCCCGCCGCCACGCGGGCCTGACCGTCGTACACGTGTCGCCAGGTGCAACGGCCGGCACAGAGGTGGCCCGTAAGGGCAATCGGGAGTCGGGCATGCCCATGTACATGCGCACGATGCTGACGAGCATGAGCGGATTCATGCTGTTGCTGGGCTTCATGCATCCTCTGTCGACGGGTGCACGACGGTTCACCGATGTCGTTGCCCACCCGCAAGACTACGAGGCCAATGGGTTCTACGCCTCTGCGTGGCGCGCCGCGACCACCGGCGCTGTCGCCGAGCAGAGAGCGCTGGTGCCAGGCATGGGGGACCCGGCCGTCGAGGACCGGATGCTGCGCCAGATGCAGGCAGCATTTCTTTGATCACGGCCGTCCCACGGGTCCGCCACCATGGGCCCCCGGGATCGGCGTGCCGCAGCCAATACCAGAGTTCCCGCCAGAATGTTGGCGCACCTGATGTTCGCGGCGGCCTATTCTGGCCCCCATGACACTCCCCATCCTGTTGCTCTTTATTGGCTGCCTGAGCCCGGACCCTGTCGAGACCGTGGACACCGGCGAGCCCCCCAATCCCTTCGTCGTGCTGCTCGAGGACATTCGAGGCGACTACGACCTGCCCTCTCTCGCGGCTGCCGTCACGGACAGCAACGAGATCACAGCCATAGGCGCCTCGGGCATCCGCAAGGTGGGCGACGAGACCGCGGTCACGGGCGACGACAAGTGGCATCTCGGCTCGGACACCAAGGCCATGACCGCCACCCTGACCGGCACCCTGGTCGAGGACGGCACGGTCACCTGGGAGACCACGCTGCCCGAGCTGTTCCCCGCCATCACCATGGACGCCGGCTGGAATGCGGTCACCATCGAGATGTTGCTGACCCACCAGGGCGGGGTGCATCCAAACCTGCTGGCGACCGACCTGTGGGCGCCCCTGTGGCAGTCCGGCGATGTGTTGGTGCAGCGACAGACCTTTGCCGCGGACCTTCTGGCCGACCCACCGACCAGCACTCCAGGTGCCGGCTACAACTACGCCAACGGCGGCTACATGCTGGTGGGAGCCGGGCTCGAGAACCTGACCGGCAAGTCATGGGAGACGCTGATCGAAGAGCGTCTGTTCACCCCGACCGGCATGACCAACTGCGGTTTTGGTGCACCGGCTTCTGCTGGCCAAGTCGACCAGCCATGGGGCCACGGACCCGATGGCGTACCCGTGGCACCCGAGGGCGTCAGCGACAACCCGCCGGCCCTTGGACCGGCGGGCACTGTGCACTGTGACATGGCCAGCTGGGCGGCATTCGGACGCATCACCCTGCGCGGAGCCCAAGGCAAAGAGGAGTTCCTCAAGACCGAGACCTGGGACCGCATCCTGACGCCCTATCCGGGCTCGGGCTACGCCTATGGATGGGGTGTAGGCAGCGATCCGCAGGGTGTGGTCTACCGCCACAGCGGCAGCAATACGATGTGGTTTGCCACCATCTGGGTCATGCCCGGAATCGACCGCGCCTTCATGGTGGCCACAAATACGGGCGAGGCAGGCAGCTTTGATGCCCTAGAAGCTGGCCTGTCGCGCATCGGTGCCGCTGGATACTAGCTCTTAGTTGTCGGTCGGGAACTGTCCAGCACGGGACATGGGTGACATTCCAGCTTCTCGACACCCTTCCAGCCCTGTCGTTTTCATCGTGGACGAGCAGGTCGACGATGACGAGGACGGTTCGTGCACTGGCTCGCCGTCGCGCCTCCACGGGTTTGCCCGCCCGACAGACGGCCGGAGGTGAAGTGAACCGTCCGTCGGGCGGGCAAACCCAGGAGTCCAAG
>CAYYHT010000526.1:5275-5730 GCA_964471355.1 uncultured Enterobacteriaceae bacterium | reverse complement strand
GTCCTGCCATATGAAGTCCCAGGAGCCGTCATGGGCTCGAAGTAGGGTGAGCCCGCCCGTGACTGGCAGTAGCTGGACGAGCCGTCCTACTCGATGCTGATCGAGTCGTTCCGCACCGAAGGGCTCGACCAGCCCGCGTTCTGGTCCATCGAGCGTTCTGGCGCCCAACTGGGTAGGCCGGGTCAGTGTTGGTCTCTACCCGAGCAGCGCACCGTCTACTCGATACCCGGGGTCCGCAGACCGTACCCAGCCCCAGGTCACCTCGAGCTCCTGACCGAGCGCCCCGAGTGCCTGTTCCATTGCCCGCGCCTCCGGCCGCTCCAGGCTCCGCCCCAGCAGCACGGCTCGGGTACCTCGCGCCACGGCATCGAACGGAAGAGCCGGTGAGTGAAGGGCGCGTTCGATGGCCTCGGACAGGCCAGCAGCCTCACCGGAGAAACCACGCAAAAAAAAAA
>CAYYHT010000526.1:0-5265 GCA_964471355.1 uncultured Enterobacteriaceae bacterium | reverse complement strand
TCACCGGAGCCCAAGTGCCCAAGACCCCCTGTCATCGCGGCTGCAATCGCATCGCGGTTTTCGGTACCCATCATTGCTATGACCGAGCCGATGGTGTCGGCCTGGAGCAGATCCTGCATCGCATGTACGAGCCCGATTGGTGAGCCAGCCGCCGCGACAGATAGCAGGCGTTGGGCATCGCTCACGAGCACACAGTCCGCCGCCAGCCCGAGGTCGCAGTAGGCCCGCCGGGCGGTGACCCCGACCCGCGTTCCCTCCGAGTCCATCGGACGAGAGACAACGGCAACCACGAAGGCCCCGTGCTTGCGGGCGATGTCAGCGATGACCGGGGCTGCGCCGCTCGCAGTATTGCCGCCCAGTCCCGCGGCGATGATCACTACGTCTGCACCAGTGACGAGCTTGCTGATCTCCGTTTCCTTCGCCAGGGCCGCATTCCACCCTCGGAGGAATCTTCGATCTGGCTCCAGGGGCAGGCGCGGCAGGGTCACGAAGTGATCGGTAAGCGCTTCAATGAGCGTCAGACCGTCCGAGTCCACCACGATGCAGGGTTCGGAGGGCAGGCTGTCGATGATGGCCTCGTTGACCCAGGCAGTGCCTGCAGATCCGACCCCGATGACCTTGATGGTCGGTGAGCGGCCTACCGGTGCGAGTTTCAGGGCGACTGCGTTGGGCAAAGGGAGCAGGCTGGCACCAACACATGCCGCGGTGCCGATCACGAACCGGCGGCGGGTGACCTTCATGGGCTGGACCTCCGACCCCAGGGTGCCTCGTCGGCAAGCCAGAATGTGTCCGCGGGCGCGTCAGTCGCGATTCAGCAGATGCCTTGGGTCCGTGTAGAGCAGGCGGTTCTCCAGTATGCACGCCCGCTCGATGAGCTTGTGGTAGTCACGGACTTCCTTGCCCCGAAACCCCGGCGCGCCGATGGTCAGAGCCGCGACGAAGAGGCGGTCAGTGGAGCGGAGCCCGTCGTCTTGGACGAGCCTCCATCCTGCTGGATGTCGTCCGCACTTCTTGTGGTTGAGTCGGTCGTAGAAGGCTGCGTCGCACTGCTTCCAGCGTGTCTTGAGCGAAACGTGGGTCATCCCAATGTACCGGACGCGCTCGTCCAGCGGGTCGGCGGGTTCGTCTTCTCGGGGCTCATCGTCCACGAACACCGCCAGTATGTAGACACCGGTGCAGGGCGCATAGGCGTACTTCGACCCCGCTACGCTGGTCAAGTTGCCGCGGTCGCCCCACCGCACCCAGCCCGAGAAGCTGCTGGCCACAGCGGCGATGCCAGCCTGCACCTCCTTGGTCTCTTTGATGTACGCCTTCGCGACAACGGGACGGGCCAGAGAATCGGCGATCTGTTGCCACCGGGGGGCTGCGCTCGACGTCATCGATCCTCCTTGCCAGCAACCAAACCGACCACGACAGGGCGGACAGAAACTGGCCGGTGACCACCCTACACTCAGGAGAGACGGCCCAGAACGCCGATTCACTGGAGGTCCCATCATGGAAGTCATGGCAGTCGAAGCGCTCTTGGAGGCGTGGCTCATCCAGCGCAACTACATCACCTTCACGCGCTTCCCGCTGTGGCGGACCAATGGCTACAGCGACATCGATGTGCTCGGAGTGAAGCATACCGAGGCGACCATTCACCTGGGTGAATGCAAGGTACGCGGTGGGGCGGGTCAGGTGTTCGTCGCCACGGCTGATCCGGGCTACCGCCACGACTTCATCAAGCACTGGCTTGGTAGCTGGGACTCCTGCACACCCAACCTCCACCATTTGTTCGATCCCAGTGGGAAGAACGACTGGATTTTCGACCGCATTCACCTTCCGAAGTCCGACATCAAGCGGATCGAAGTCACCTTCTGCGGCAACGTGTGGGTGGAGCCTGACGAGCACGACACGGTGAACCAGTGGTTCTCTGAAGACTTGGAGCGCCTCTGTGTGGGCCTGCCCCCTGGCATTGAGTACAGCGCCCAGATTGTTCCGACTTCAGACGTCGTACTTGACCTGCTCGCCTACGTGCGAGATGTGCGCCCGGTGTGGGGCAAGCGCCTGGGTGACCCGGTGCTAGACACCTTCCGCGAACTGTGGCGCTTCCTTGACCCCACCACCACCAGCTGGGTGGGTGCCGGTAGGAGTCGAAAGGAAGAGGTGGCGGAACGTACACGGGAGCGGCTCATGGAGATCATCAAGGCGTAGTCCGGCGACAATCCCGCCCCTGTTCTTCCCCCGGAAAGCACGAGCGTAGCGTGTTGATCACGCTGCGGCCTGCAAGAGAAGGTCGTAGAACACAGCAGGCGGTTGGCCTTGGAATGCCAAGACCGATGACGAACAGCGCAATCGCATCGTGGCTGCCTTGCAGGATGTGGTGGAGCGGCGGGTCGGCTCCGCGTTCGCAGCAACTACATGACCCGGGCGCGAATGGCGATCCGGTCAGAGCGCTGAACGCATCCGTCCGTCCACGTCCACGTCCTCGTCGACGTCCTCGTCCACGACGAAGGCGCCGGGGCTGGAATCAACCCCGGCGGCTTGAGGTCACCGCTGGACCCTGCGTAGGAGTCCGAGCACCGTCGCGCGGCACCGCGCCCAGAGCGCGATGGCTTCAGCGGCCTTGGTCTTGTCGAGTGCGCCGAGGTCGGCGAGGTCTTCGAGGCCGGACGCGGTTTCGCCGATTTCGCCCTCGGCCTCTTCGAATCGGCGGCGCTTATCACCAGCAGACCAGCGGTTTGCACCTTCTGCGATCAGCTTGGGGATTGCCCCGCTGGACCGGCGGAGCTGTCGATTGTCGTCGCCGAAACCCTTGGGAAGGGTGTCGAGAAGGTCGAATGTGAGCCGGCGTGCTTCCCGAGAAAGGCGCCATGCATCGAGTTTCTGGTGAGGGAACTGGGGTGTCTGGTTGGTTGTCATCTTGGACTCCTGGGTTTGCCCGCCCGACGGACGGTTCACTTCACCGCAGGCCGTCCGTCGGGCGGGCAAACCCGGGGAGGCGTGACGGCGAGCCGGGCTGCCACCGGTGCCGGCAGAGTCCTCGAGCCGGGCCCAAATCCTCCTCGTCCTCGTCGACCTGCTCGTCCACGATGCAAGCGCCAAGGCTGGAAGGGTGTCGACAAGCTGGAATCTCACCCAGGTCCCGTCCAGACACCATGAGGCCCGTCGACGAGGACGAGGAGGTGCGGTCACGACGGCGAGGAGGTGCCGGTCAGCCTGAGCGGCGGTGGTCGGGTACCCCGCGCCCGCGATGATCTGTGTCAGCTGCTCGGCTGTGAAAGTCGGCGGTCCACCTGCTCGATGTTCATCGGCAAGAACGTCGCGGACCCGTTTCGCGAGCTCTTTGTCGCTTGCGCCTACCATCTGCGCAGCGGTTGCTGCCTTGTTCTTCCTCCACCCTTCAAGAATGGCGCGTCGTCTTTCGGACAGCGTGATGGTCGGTGCTGCACCCATGTGTTCCGAGGCCTCCGGTGCGAGATCTCGTCAGCATGATCCTCCAGGATCAGCAAGCCAACCCCGGATTGCTACTCCTGCCCGGGTCATCTAGAGCAGAGGCCGCCAAGTAGTGACAATGTGCGAGGATGAGCCATGACTGCAGTCACCGTCTTGCGCCGACGACTGGAAGGACGCCGCGTGCGTCCATCGGTGGTGGAGCACCATGGTCTTGCTCGTCTGTTTGACCAGACCGATGAAGAAGTCATCGCAACACTTCAAGCTGTGACGCAAGACGGGAGTGGTGGTGGAGCCGGCCTCGCGTCATGGTCGGAATGGTATTCGGGCATCGACCCGTCCCACGCTCGCGTGCTCGTTGACCTGTGGCGCTAGGACAGCAATAGCCCGCGCCTTCATCACGCAGAAGCAGACAACACCTCGGAGTGCTTCATGGACCACGTTTGCCGCGACGCGCAACTGCACTCCCACTTCTTGCGCTGATCACTCTGAGACGATGTTGTCGACGGCCTCGTAGGTCCGGCATGGCTGGCCGCGCAGCGACGGACACTCGGGCATCGCGTCAGGCACGGTGATGCCGGGCAGCGTGGCCATGATCAGTGACGATGCGCGCCCGCTGCCGTGTCCCAGCTCGAAGCTCGGTGTGCCGTCGTAGACAGGCGATTCGAACTCCCACGTGCCGTGGTTGCGGCCTGGACTGCTGACCGACATGCGCAGCGATGATCCCGCACGCATGGGATGAGCCACCGAGGGGATGGACACCTTGGCCAGCACCCATTCATCGGTGGGAACAGGCTCGAATTCCTCGGCGGTGTAGCTGCGCACCAAGCGATTGTCGTCGGCGTCAGTGCTGCTGCGATGCCCCAGGCGCAGCCAGCCGGACTGGATGAGCACCTCGTTGCCGTCGGTGCGCACTTCGGTCAGCGTCACCTGCACCGTCACGTCGTCTTCGGGACTGCGCACCCACAGCTCTGCGACACCGGGGCCGGCGATGACCGTGTGGGATGCAAAGGGCTGGGTCATGTACGACGCGACCTTGCCCTGCTCGAATCGAGTCCAGTCGATGTCCCACAGGGGCACGAGCAGCTGGTAGCCGGCGGGGCCAAAGAAGGTCTTCGATGCGGCCTCTTCGTCGAAGATCCACAGGTCGGCTCCCGCGGTGCTGGGCTCAGAGTTCGCGAGCTGGCCTGCCGGAGCGAGATACCACTGCGCCGCCTCGGCTTCTGGAGTCGGCCAGACGTCGTAGTTGGCCTCGAAACGCGCCACTGGGGTGCCTGGCTTGTCGCCGCCAGCGCCGGACTCGAACAGCACGCGAACGGGCGCTTCGGCCTCGTAGGCGGCGAGGGCTGCGTCGTACTCCTCGTCACCAAAGCTGTCGAAGCGGTCGGCCTCGAACTCGAGGTTGTCGATGCCAAAGGCCGAGCCGAACTCGTCGGCACCCAGTCCGCGCAGCAGCGGGCTGAGCCTGGGCACGCGCTGGGACACATAGAACTCGAGGAACTCGAACCATCGGTACGCCGCGTGTGGCCCGTAGCCGTCGGGATGGCGGCCGTTGTAGACCAGGAACTTGGAGTTCGGGCTGTTGTGGAAGCGATCGAGCATCGAGCCGAATGCGGCCCCGGTCTGCTCGTCTTGCCAGCCTCCGCCCAGGAATACAGGGGCCTCGATCTGTTCGACCAACAGGTTCAGGTCCCGGTCGTCGGCGTCCTCAGGGCGCTCCGGTGCCGCGAGAGCGAGGACGCGCGATGCGGCATGCGGGGTGAGGAATCCCTTGAGAACCGTAGGGGAGATGCCCGGTGCGACCGCGTTGAGCAGCGAGTACTCGGGTTCCAG
>CAYYHT010000525.1:0-5758 GCA_964471355.1 uncultured Enterobacteriaceae bacterium | reverse complement strand
CGGATGCCGAATTTCTGGCATCGTCGAAGTCGCGGACGCCCCTCAGCCCGGGGTCAGCATCAGCCTGACCCGCGACAAGGACTTCGAGACGATCGAACGCTACACGCTGGTCTCAGACGCAGACGGCCGCTTTGAATTTGACGGCCTTCCATCTGGTTTTTGGTACAGAGTGTCCGCTTTCGCTGACGAACAGACCCCGACATCTGCAAAGGCCTGGGAGTGTCGGGCACCGGACCAGCAGCTGACGACGACCCTGCGATTCGTGACGTGGCCGCAGACAGTGCGAATCCAAGGCAGCGTGTTGAATGGCGATGGCATTCCGGTGCCCGACTCGACCGCCAGCGTTCAGCAGCTCTCCAAAAGGGACGTGCTCGCCGGCTCGGCTGACGTTCCGGTCGATGCCGAAGGAGCATGGACCGTGACCCTTCCTGTCGGAAGGCAATTCCGGCTGTACGGCAACGCTCCGGGCCATCACTTCGCAAGCGCTGACTACTCGGCGAACGACCCAACCGACTTCATTCCTCTGGTGCTCGAACCACAGCCGCTGGTCTACGGGACCGTTGTGGACATGTCCGGATCGCCGGTGGGTGGAGCTCGTGTCTCGCTCGGAGGTCGAGTGACGGTCAACCATGCCAACGCCGCCGACGACGGCACATATGCACTACCGGCTCATGCGCAGCGGGCCATGAACGTCGGAGCATCGCACGGCGAGTCCTTCGGCTGTGCTCCGGTTCCACCCATCGAAACCGGACAGGACGCCTTCGGCATCCGCGTTGTGGTCTCCAAAGGGCGCATCCTCACAGGAGGTGTCGCCGACAGCTCAGGCGCGCCTGTGCCCAACCAGCGAGTCGTGTGGTACTCCACAGAGTGCGGCCTCAAGGGCGCTGTCCAGACCAACGCAGCTGGCCGCTTCGCCACCCGCGTCCCCGGCGTGCCGGTCGAGATGTGGTCCGACCGAAGGGCCCGCGACAAACGCGTCGTGGGCGTCTCGACACGCGAGGTGGAGTTCACCGCTCCGTAGGCGTAGCATCAGGCTGATGTCCAGCGAACGCCGCATCACAAACCTGCACAGCCGAACGGCACTCAACGCCTTTCTGCGGCGAGATCCGTCGCTGCACCTGTACGCCATTGGCGATCTGGACACGTTCTTTTGGGACCGCACCACCTGGTACGCCATGAAGGACCGAACCGGCGTGCTCGAGGTAGTGCTGGTCTACAGAGGACGCGGCCTCCCTACCGTGCTCGCATTTCAGAGCGGCCGCGACGACGCCATGATCGAGTTGTTGCGAGGCATCACATCGAGCCTGCCGCGGGCCTTCAACCTGCACACGTCCCCCGGCATCGAAGACGCGCTGGCGAGCAACTGGGCCCTCACTCCGCGTGGCCGCTTTCAACGCATGGGCCTGACCAATCGCTCGGCGGTTGAGTCCATCGATACGAGCCGCGTCCAAGCCCTCATCGGCGCAGACCGAGATGAGTTGATTGCGCTGTATGACGTCGCGCACCCGGAAAATTTCTTCGACGACCGAATGCTCTATACCGGCCACTACCAGGGTATCTGGATGGCCGACCGGCTAGTCGCCGCCGCTGGCGTGCACACTTGGTCCCCCAAATACGGAGTGGCCGCCCTGGGCAACATCGCGACCCATCCCGAGCATCGCGGCCAAGGCCTGGCAACGCGCGTCACCGCAGCGGTGATGAAGGGGCTGGGCGACACCACGCATATCGGCCTGAATGTCAGGGCAGACAATACCCGTGCCATCGCCCTCTATGAGCGTCTGGGATTCGCCATTGCCTCGCCATATGACGAGTGGATTGCAGGCCCGAAGTGACTCCCATCCGCCAGCTGCGCGCTCTCGAACAAGGCCCGCGCTGGGACCTGGTGGTGAACGGCACGAGCCACTCCCTCCGCATTCCCGATCAGGGTGGTGCCGAGTACGTGCTCGCCACCCTCAACAACGCTCTGTGCGCGCTCGCCCCATCCCGAATTGACCTGCACTGCGAGCCGAGCGCCGATGGGCCAGTGGCCGAAGCCATCGCCTCGCTGCACGCACTCGACAACGCCTCGGGGGTCGGCATCCTGCTCAAGGTGGCCGAGCGCATTCACGGGAAGGCGCCAACCATCCAGCTGCACCGCCGCACATCCGCCGGCACGCCATCCGAGCCCCCTCAGGCGAACGCTCCCCTTCCCCAAAGACCGACACCACAGGGCCTCGTGGTCGGAATCGACATTGGGGGCACGGACCTCAAGGTCGTGGGCTTGGTCGGTGATGAGGTGGTCTACACAGCCGATCCCGTCTGGGAGCTTCCCCCGAGGGACTTCGAGAGCGGGTTTTCGTACCTTGAGCCCTTGAGACGACACGTTCGGGCCGCAAAAAGGGCCGCCGGGGTGCCCTTGGCTGGCGTTGGGGTGTCATTCCCCGACCTTGTCATCGACGACGAGGTGGTCGGAGGCATCACCAGCAAGACAGTCGGCATGCGAAACCGTACCGGAGGCTTCACGCCCGCCTACTGGGCCGTCTTTGACCGCACGATTCGCCCCCTTGCCCGACTGCTGGCCGATGATGTCGGGGCCCCGGTTCGCATCGTAAATGACGGGGTTGCGGTGGCCTCCTTTGGCGCTGCAGTGATGGGCGGGGGCAGCGCACTCACCCTGTCTCTGGGCACCAGCGTGGCGGGCGCCTCCATCGACTCGCAAGGCCGGGTCGGCCCATTTCCGCTGTACCCAGGCGGAATCGTCATTCGGGTCGCGGATGAGCCCAACACGGCCCACCGCACCACGGGCATGACCGGCACCGTGCAGCAGTATCCATGTCAGGGAGGCATCTTCCGCATGCTGGGAGAGCGGCCGGACAATGCTAGGCAGCGGCTCAAGGCCTTGCAGCACGAGACATCCTCTGCCGTGCACGCTGCATTCACCCAGGCCGGTCAGGCACTGGCTGAAACGATCGCTGAGTGCCGATTCTGGATGGGCCGTGAAGCGCCGGACACCACCCTGCTGCTGGGGCGGCTGACAGAGCCCAGCCCACAGACCGGCGTGCTGCTGCGAGCAGCCTCAACGAGCGGAACCACACTGATTCGTGGAACCGAGCTGGAGGTCCCGTGGCCCATTGAGCCGCAGACACTCGGCCAGGCATTGGGTGCCGCGTTGATGGCCCGTGGACTCGCATGACCGCCGAAGCCAACGCGCGCAACGCCTGGGCGATGGTCGACGGCCATCAGGCCTGGCTGGGCTACGACGCGCTAATTGTCACTGCAAGCTCCGCAGACGAGGCGCAGGAGCACACTGAGCGCCTGCGAGACCTGTTCAGTCGGTCCACAAAGCCTCCAATCATCGTCGGCGTGACCGAGCTGCCCGATGCAGCCTTGGGCAACCTGCTGGGCACTCTTGAGGCTTGGCGCAAGGCCACGACGACAGCGCCATCTATCGGTGGTGTGCTCGAGTCCGGCGGCAAGGTGGCCCTCATTCACGACGCTGGGGCCGCCACCCGCAGCGCTCCGCTCTCGCTCTCGGAGGGATCTCGTGGGGCGCTGATGCTTCCGGGGTCCTGGGGCCGTGACTACACAGATGACCAACCGCTGCGGCTGTTGGACCTCGTCGCTGTGCAGACCCTCCCTTTTGCAGCCAGCAACACCGGAGCGCTCGATGTGTTCTGGGGGTCACAGCTGCTCATCCCATCCGCGCCCATGCGGAGTGGCGACCACATGCTCACCAAGTTCGCGCTGCCCGTGGCAGATGCTAGCCCCCGCCCAGATCAGCTCGCAGACCTCGGGCTGCTCGACGTCGATGCCGAAGGACGGGTCTGCGAATTCTTGGTGGCAGGCACCTTTCCCGACGTCGCGGCGTTTTCACAATGGCGCTCGACGGCACATGCTCCGGCATGGGACCTCGGCTCGTTCCGCATGCGACCAGAGCTCCTGTCCGCCCTGCTCACCCACTACAAAGAGCTGCCAGCAGGTTCACGGCGCGACCTGGACCCAGACCTCACTGCACCGCTCGTGCGCGCCACGTCGGGGTCTGCCGGAAACTCTGAGGTCGCGGCACTGCTCATGGCGTCCCCCGCCCTACTCAAGACGGACCGCTGGGTCGGTCTCTGCGAAACCGGAGCAGACAGCGTCTGGCAGCGCTACCGGCGCCCGAGCGAGTTTCTCGAGGGGGCTGAAAAGCTGACCGCGAGCACCGACGAAGCCCAAGCGCTGCGGGCGGCCCACAGAATCGAACATCCAATCGTGCGCAGTCGACTCGGAGACGTGTTCGTCCGAGGTCCAGAGCTGTCATTCGAGGAGGTCCGCAAGGGCGTGCTCATCAGCGGAGTGGTGGTCAAGCGCAGCCTCGTCCGGCACAGCACACTGATGCCCGGCTCAAAGGTGGTGGACAGTGTGCTCGAGGACGCGACGGCGAGCTTCGACGTCGAGCGCAGCGTGATTGTGGCGAGCGCGGCCCAGAGTGTTGGGCTCACCCGTTCCGCGCTCTACCGGGTGGCCCTTGATCAGCCATTGGAGGGTGTCGATGACTGCATTGCCGGCGTGAGCCGTGAGGGGTTGGGGGCAACAGTCGTGCGGGTGGACATGGACCTCAACCCAAAGCTGAATGACTCGGAACCGGTGGGCAACAACACCCACAGCTTCGCCGAACTGCGCGCCATGGAGATGGCTCCGCACGAAGCACTGCCCGCCGCCGAGTCCATTCCCCCTCACCGGCTGCGTGCCCTGCTTCACCAGAGCAGCTTGGCGCGTCAGGTGGACCTGTCTCTTCTGGCGAGCGCCGACGCGTCCAAGGCCGCCACTCGCGCAATTTTTGCCCCGGTCATCCGCGCTGCCGACGGGCTCACTCGAGACTCACGAGACGTCGCTGCGGCATCCATGTCCGCTCTGTGGCAGTGCACGCGCACCCACGCATTTGGCGGCGAGGTCGACCGGGTGCTCAAGCGCTTCGGCTTGCCCGATGGCCAAGCTGTAAACGAGCGCTATGAACGCGTGCGAGCAGCCGACCGCTTTGCGGCGCCGGCAGAGGTCAAGCGAATTGCGGTGCTGTCACGAGTGACTCTCGGTGCCGACATCGCTGTCACGAGCGTCCTGCTCCAACGTCTGCACACCCGCTACCCCCAAGCCACCATCACCCTGGTCGGCGACCGGCGCTGCGCCGAGTTGCTGGGCGATGCCCCCGGGGTCCGGCCCTTTGTCCAGGCCTACCCCCGTCACGGTGGACTGGCACCGCGCTTGGCCAGCTGGATGAACATCTCGGCGTTGATGCGCGAGCTCGACCCACACATGGTCGTCAGTCCCGATTCCCGGCTTGATCAGCTCGGTTCCCTGCCCATTTGTGACGAGGCCCGCTATGCGTTGGTCGAGACCACCTTTGCCGGCGGGTTCAGCTCGATGGCCGAGCGGGTCAACCAACGCTGCGACGAGCTGTTCGGAAGGGGTGATGACGCAAGCCCACGTGTGTGGCTCGCCCACCCGGAGTCGCTCCCCCGGCCCGCGATTGCCGTGAAGCTGCAGACAGGCGGACAACGCAACAAGTCCCCGGGCCCCGACTTCGAGTTCTCCCTCCTCAAGGGCCTGATGTTGGATCCTGCAGTTACGGACAACTACAGAGAGATTTCCACCGACAGCCAAGTCACCAAGGCCTCCCACGCCCTACTTGGCAATCAGCTTCGCCCCTATCAAGCTGCTGCAGCCCAAAAACACCAGTACGGCACCAAAGGAGGGGGCACCGACTATCCCTCCCACCTTTTGAGGCTGGCCTCGCAGGTCG
>CAYYHT010000524.1:0-5758 GCA_964471355.1 uncultured Enterobacteriaceae bacterium | reverse complement strand
AGGTGTTGCGAAACATCAAATTTCGATGCATCAGCTTGGCAAAGGCCTGTCGCTTGATCTCTTTGCCCATTCGGCCGCCGAAGTTGTTGCCAAGCGGTCCGGCAGCGCCCTTTGCGGCTTGAGCTGCGGCGGCATTCTGCGTCGAGATGAGGAAGGAAGGACCCTGTTCGCTTCCCAAGATGATGCTGTCGCCCGGACCTGCGATGACCGGACCCTGGACTGGCCACAGTTGCGGGTTGCCAGCTTGCATCAGCCAGACTGGCGAGCTTCGGTCACACGGCTGAACCGTGTATTTGCCGTCGTTGTTGTCGATGACCTGGGCGTGAACCGAGGTGACACCGGGCGAGTTGATGACCACCTGACACGAAGCCGGGTGGGAGCCGATCTGAATCATGCCCCCTTGGAAGGGACCGAATCGCTGGCCGCCCTGGTGTTGCGCGAGCTGCAGGAAGGTTGTTGCCATGAATTTCGAGTGTAACCAGAAACGAAGAGACCCCCGGTGGATTGCTCCAAAGGGGGTCTCGATCGGCGTCGCGTGCGAACTACTTCTTTTGCTTGGCTGAGCCCTGGCGGGCCTTGAAGCGGGGGTTGCTCTTGCAGATGACGTAGACACGACCCCGGCGACGAACCACTTGGCAATCCTTGTGGCGGGTCTTGAGCGTCTTGAGTGAGTTGGCGACCTTCATGGAATCCTTCCTGGCCCGATCACGGGCAACGGGGCCGCCTGTATCGCGCCCGTCCGGTTGCGCAACCCCTCAACCCTCGAGCAGTTGCTTGAGTTCGTCGCGCAGGTCGTCTGGAAGCCCGTCGATCGAGGCCATGCAGCTTTCTGTGTGATTTGCGGACCACCGCATGGACATGCATGGCTGCACGTCTTTTGGAAGCATTGCGCACGCCCGGAGGAATCGGGCGCGGGACGTGGACTTGGAGTCCGGCACCGCCGTGGCGAGGGATGCAAGCTCTTCGTGGGCTTGCTCGCAAGTGGGTGCCGCCTGTATCGGGGGGCTGGACTGTTCGGGGTCGGGCGGCCCGGATGCGCACGCGAGCAGCAAGCAGAGGATCATGAGTTCAGGTGCCGCCCTGCTGTTCTGGCCACTTCGTCCATCCACGCGGCTGCCCAGGACATGGCGTCTTCGTGAATGTCGTATTCGGAGCTGTGTGCCGGATGCTGTTCGCGGCCCGGCACACCGGATCCGAAGCGGATGTAGCAGCCGTTGACGCGCTCGAGGTACCGGGCGAAGTCCTCTCCGCCCATGTTCGTCGTCGCCAAGGGCACCACGCGCTCTTCTCCGACCACCGTCACCGCGGCTTGCCGCGCGAGCTTGGCACCGAGCGGCCCGTTGACGACCGGCGGTGTGCCGTCATGGATTTCGACCTTGGCAACGGCTCCGTAGGCTGCTGCGGTGGCTGGAGCCAGGCGCTCGATGGCCTGGCGCAGCTCGGCGCGTACAGCGGGGGCTTGGGCCCGGAAGGTGCCCTCGAGGATGGCCGTGCCCGCGATGACGTTCGAGGCGTTGCCCGCGTGAAAGGAGCCCACCGAGATGACGGCGGCCGCAGAGGGGTCGAGCAGTCGAGACACGACGGTCTGCAGGGCGGTGACGACGGCCGAGGCGGCGACGATGCTGTCGATGGTCTCGTGTGGACGCGCGCCATGGCCCTGTCGGCCGGTGACGGTGATTCGGAAGGTATCGGTGGATGCGTTGACCGGACCCTCGACGACGGCGAGGGTGCCGGGGGGGTAGAGGCGGTCGAGGTGGCCTCCAAAGATGATGGACACGCCATCGAGCGCGCCGTCGGCGATCATGGCGGCTGCACCGGTGCCATGTTCCTCGGCGGGCTGCCACAACAGACGAACGGGACTCGGTGGCGGCTCTGCAAGCAGCAGCACCGCGGCGCCCATGAGCAATCCCGTGTGTCCATCATGGCCGCAGGCGTGCATGACGCCCTCGTTGCGTGAGGCAAAGCTCAGGCCGGTACGCTCGACGATGGGCAGCGCATCGGTATCTGCCCGAAGGGCGACCAATGGGCCGGCGTTTGCTCCGGCTATCTCGGCCACAATGCCGGTTCCGCCCACACCCGTTCGGTGGGGGATGCCTAGCTGCACAAGCTCGGCTGCGATGCGATCCATGGTGCGATGCTCGTCTCCGGAAAGCTCGGGATGCTGGTGGAGGTCTCGGCGCAGGGCCACCATACGGGCTTGCACATCGGCGGGAACGGGCAGGTCGGACATGGGCTCGTTGTAACCTGCGTGCCCACCTCTGGACCAAAGCGCATGAGCCGTGACTGATTCCAAACTCCTCGAACCGTTGGCAGCCTGGGGTCAGGTCGAGCCGCTCGATACCTCGATGTGGCCCAAGGCATTTGTCACCGGAATCCACAACGAGGACCGCTTTGGCCTGCGCTACTACTGGTCGATTCAGGCGTCGGTTCTGTATGGCCGCGTGGTGTTTGGGCAGACGGTCGAGGGCCCTCCCGGCTGCGCCCATGGCGGTTCACTGGCCGCTGTGCTCGACGACGCGATGGGGCGCTGTGCTTGGCTATCTGGCCAGAAGGTCGTCGCTGGAAAGCTCGGCATCACCTATCGCAAGCCGGTTCGACTCGGTCGCGCCGTGACCGTCGAGGCCCGCATCGAGCGCGTTGATGGGCGCAAGGTGCACACAGTCGGCACGGTTCAGTCCGACGATGGAACGCTTCACTGTGAGGGCGAGGGATTGTTCATCGAAGTGGACCCAGCCCGGTTTGAGGGCGAGTTCTTCGACTAGAAGTTGTAGTCGCCAAAGTCCGGCGTGAATTCGGCCGCGGTGATTCCGGGATTCACCTCGAGATCTTGGAAGGTGTAGTCCTCGATCATGCGCATGGCGCCGTCCTCGATGTCGTACGCGGTCACCCGAACCGGTAGGTTGGTCCGCGAGGACATGCAGACATCGACTCGGCGCGCATAGAACGTGGGGTCCTGATCTTTGGGTGTCCATGTCTCGTAGCAATGGGCCTGTTCGCCGGCGACGGTCTGAACTCCGGTGCTTGTGACCTTGGGCGCGTATGTGGGCGACGCGACGATTTGGCGGGTGGCGGTGATCACCAGATCGGCGGTCTTGACGATGCTGACGTCGCGGATGGTGTGGCGCTGGTTGCGGGTGGCGAGACGGCTGTCTGGGGTCAGGTTCACATTGGGCACATAGGCGCCCGTCTGCACGCGCATGCGGTCGTCGTTCCAGCCAGGCACGAACAGCAGCTCTCGGCCGGTGTTGATGTCCCCAGTCCAGCGCAGGTAGACAGCGCCGTCTTTACGAAACTTGACCGTTGTTTCGGTCAGCGGCTGCAAAGTGCCGCCCGCGTACTCCTGTTGGCGCAGCACCCAAGTGCCGTCCTTGAGAGCCGACGAGGCGCGCTCCATCTTGTCGACCCACGCCAAGAACTCGACAGCAGCGAGATCCTCGGCGGGAGGCGGGGTGGCACCGGAGATCATGGTGAGAAGCAACAAAATCATGACTGTGCCGTTAACACACAGACCCCATGCAGATCGTCCGTCCACTAGTGGAGACCGTGGGAGGAATGGGCCAGAGGGTCCGTGACCTCGCCCGGCTCGAGAGAGTTGTCTCTGTGCTGATTCGGCACGGACTCGGCGTCTTTGTTCCACGTTCCGAGGCCCCGCAGCTGGGCGACGGCCCCCGACAGCTGCAATCGACTCCTGAACGAGCCACAGCAGCCATTCAAGAGCTGGGTCCAACGTTCGTCAAGCTGGGCCAGGTGCTGTCGACTCGGCCCGATCTCGTGCCCGACGAGTACGTTCACGCCTTCGAACAGCTGCAGGACGATGTGACTCCGTTGCCCTGGCCGCAGATCGAAGCCCAGCTCAACGCCGAGCTCGGCCCGCAGTGGCGGGACTTGCTCTCGGACTTCGACGAGACGCCGCTCGCCACCGCATCGATTGCCCAAGTGCACCGCGGGACCCTGCTCGACGGCCGACAGGTCGTGCTCAAGGTGCAGCGCCCAGACATTGAAAAGACCATCAGCGCCGATCTGAACATCCTGTTCTTTCTGGCTCGTCGACTGCTGATTGAGTGGCCCGAGGCGCGCAGTGGTGACCCGATTGGGGTTCTGACCGAATTCCAGCGCTCGATCATGAGCGAGCTGAATTTCACCAGCGAAGCGGCCAACATGGCGCGGTTCGCCCAGATGTTCGCCCATGACGAGGGCATCTTCGTGCCGGCCGTCATCGACGTCCTGACCACCGAGCGCGTGCTGTGCATGGAGTTCTTGGATGGCGTGAAGCTGCGCCGTGCGCGTGAGGCGGGATGCGACATGGACGTCGTCGGTGAGCGCTACCTTCGCGCCGCCTACGACATGCTCTTCATCCACGGCTTCTTCCATGGCGATCTGCATCCAGGGAATGTCATCGTCCTGCCGGGCAACGTGGTCGGGCTCATCGACATGGGCATGGTCGGCAAGCTCAACGCCGAGATGCGCAACAACGTCATCTCCATCATGTTCGCCCTGCAGCGCGGGGACTTCCGCACCATCGCCCGGCTGTTCTACGAGATTGCCATCAAAGATGAACGGGTCGACTACCGGGCGGTCGAGAACGACACGATGGAGGTGATGGAGGCCCACTGGTCGACGGGTGGGTCCGTCGCGGACATGCAAATGGGGCCGTTTGTCATGGATCTGGCCATGCGTGCGGGTCGCCATGGAGCTCGGGTGCCGTCGGCGTACACCATGTTCTTCAAGGCGATTCTGACCTCCGAAGGCCTGGCCAAGTCGCTCATCACCGAAGTCGACCCCATCTCGGCGGTCCAGCCCTACTTCGAGCGCATGATGCGCGAGCGCATGAGTCCCGACCGACTCGAGCAAGACGCGTTCTATGCACTGCTCACGATGTCCAGCCTGGCCGCTCGGCTGCCCGTGCTGGTCACTCAGCTGGTCGACGACCTGGACCAACAGCGTTTCAAGGTGGCGGTGGACTTCAATGTCGACGACCGCGAGCTTGCCAATCGCAACACACTGCTCAACCGCTTGATTGCGACCACGTTTACAGTGACTGCCTTCCTCTGCGGAACCATGCTGGTGGCGGGATCGGACTTTGATGCATCGAACATGGCACCGCTGGTGTTGGCCGCCGGCTTCTATGTGTTTGGAACCGGCGCCTTCTTTGTCACGACGGTCATGGCCTTGCGGAACCGCGGATGAAGGTTCTTGAGCGCTACTTCGAGCTCGAGGCGAGTGGCTCGAACTGGTCCACCGAGGTCCGTGCCGGGGTCACCACATTTCTGACGATGGCGTACATCCTGTTCGTCAACCCGTCCATTCTGGGCGACGCTGTGGCGCTGCAGGACAACGAGTTCGCGCAGTTGCTCACTGCGACAGCCCTCGCCGCGGCAATCGGCAGCGCATTGATGGCAGTCATCGCTCGCCTTCCATTCGCGCTCGCGCCGGGCATGGGGCTCAACGCCTATTTCGCCTACACCGTCGTGCTAGGGCAGGGAGTCGCTTGGGAAACGGCGCTGGGAGCTGTCTTTCTGTCCGGGCTGCTGTTTATCGGTCTGTCGGTGCTCAAGGTGCGCGACGCCATCCTCGAGGCGATTCCCCTCGAGCTGCGCGCAGCCACTGCGGCCGGGATTGGCCTGTTTCTGGCGCTTATCGGCGTCAAGAATGCCGGCATAGTGGTCGACCACCCATCGACTCTCGTCACGTTCGGAGACCCCACCTCGGCCAGTGTCCTGCTGTGCACCTTTGGGCTGGCGGTGACCGCTGTGTTGCA
>CAYYHT010000523.1:0-5759 GCA_964471355.1 uncultured Enterobacteriaceae bacterium | reverse complement strand
GTCGGTGTCCGCGTCGGTGTCGGTGTCGGTGTCGGTGTCGGTGTCGGTGTCGGTGTCCGTTTCGATGACGGCGGTGTCGACGCCAACGGTGCCGCTGGTCCTGCAGCCGACCAGGGCCAGAATAAGGACGACGTTTCGCATGTGTACTGCCTCCGACAGTTCAACGCGCACCACAGGGTGACGGTGACACGGAGACCAGATTTCGTCGCTGTTTCCAGCCGCCTCGCGCCTCCAACTCGATCGTCAAGTACGTCCGGCGCTGCGCCCGCAGCTCATCGCCGACCCGATCCTCGCTCGATCAGTCGTCGTCCGGGTCGTTGGGGTCTGTCCCGTCTTCGACCTCATCTCCGTCGTCGGTGCCGCCGTCGTCGGTGTCCTCTTCATTGGGATCGGTGCCGTACTCGTTGACCTCCTCCCCGTCGTTCAGACCATCTTCGTCCGAATCCTCCTCGTCGGGTTCGGTTTGGTAGGTGAGCGCCTCCTCCCCATTGTTGAGGCCATCTCCGTCGGTATCCACCGAGAACGGGTCGTCATCTGCAGGGTCATTGGGATCGGTCTTGAAGACCTCGACCTCGAGGCCATCCGGGGTGCCACTGCCATCGGTATCGGGGTTCAGCGGATCGGTGTCGTGGTCCTCGACTTCCTTGCCGTCCTTCAGCCCATCGTTGTCACTGTCCGGGTCTGTCGGGTCCGTTCCCAACTCGAGCTCTTCATCGTCGTCGAGCCCGTCGTCGTCGGTGTCTTCCTCGTCCGGGTCCGTATTGTACAGGTGCACCTCGTCGCCATCCGAGATGCCGTCGCCGTCTGAATCCGCATCGTTGGGATCGGTGTTCCACAGCTCCTCTTCGATGTCGGTCAGCCCGTCCCCGTCGGAGTCGGTCGTATCCGCCGAGTCGTCTCCGCCGTCCAAGGGATCGGTGCCCAACTCGTCCTCGACACCATCTGGCACGCCGCCTCCATCCGTGTCCGCCAAGTTTGGATCCGTACCGGTGTCCTCCACCTCCTTGCCATCCTTCAGCCCGTCGTTGTCGGTGTCCGGGTCCATGGGGTCGGTGTTGTAGTCGTTCACTTCCTCGCCGTCGGTCAGACCGTCACCATCGGTGTCATCGTCATCGGGGTCGGTGCCGTAGAGGAAGATCTCCTCCGCGTCCGAGACTCCATCGCCGTCCGAGTCCGCGTTTCCGTCTTCCGTATCGTAGAGCTCCTCCAGCGCGGCACCGAGCCCGTCGCCATCGGTGTCCTCCCCGACGAGTCCTTCGGGGAGGTCAGGGACCTCTTCCGTGCCAACCACATCCTCCTCGCCCACCACGCCGGCGGTTCGACAGCCGGCCGTCAACGCCGCCAACGCCAGTACTATGCTCCATCTACTGATTGCGACCTTCAAGCCTCTAAGCTCAAACGCCCGAGAAGCCGAGAAGGTGAACTGAAAGCTGAGTACTGCAGCGGGGCGGGAAGCGGCGTCGACCACCGCCCCGAGGTCGCGAGCCTTCACGTCCTCTCCTTCGCTGCCGCCGATTTACTGCCCGGATCCGCAGGAGAACCTGACTGGCGGCCGTTCCGCTCGCTAGTGCGGGAACGCCGGAGCGAAAGAGGGATGAAGGGCCTTTCTGGCACTCCGCGCCGAACCTGCCAGCGCCCTCGCCCGCGTCGCCCCACAACGCGGACCTGACCCCGCGGACCGGCTTGCGAGCATCACCAGAAAATCCGCCTTCTACCGTGGCTGCCGCCGAGGCCCCGACCGGCGCGCGCACCCCTCCATCCGAGCGCGCTGTGGTCGCTCGTTCCCTGGTCTCAGCACCACACCTCGTCGCTCGGTGGCCCCCGAGCAGGCAGCAGGCGTGTCTGCGCCGCCGGCAGCCCGAGCACGCCGACCCACTTCCCGGCCACCCACGCACCTCGCCGAGGTTGGCCTTGGGCGGCGGCACGATCGCCGCAAGCTTCTCGACGAGCTCCAGCTCAGAGAGCAAAAGGTGCGTTGTGCCATCCGACCAGGGGGTCTTGAGGGCGAGCGACAGGAGACCGTCGTCTCGGCGTCGCAGCCGCTGGTGGGAGAGCGGCGGGCGGGCGACGTACCGGCAGAGCCGCTCGAGGCCTGCTCGGTCGTCGGCTCGGATTCGGACCGCGGCGTGGAGGTTGAAGAAGGCGCTCTCGCCACACAAGCGCGGGAGCTTGCGCTCGCGGCGCCGTCCGTACTGGAGGCGCCGGACGCGGCGGCCGGCTCGCTCGCCCATTGCGACGCGGTTCGCCGCGGAGGCCGCCTGGATGGAGAAGAGCGCGTCCTCCTCGGGCTCGGTCGCCCCCTCCTCGTAGAGGCCTCGGCGGCGCAGGGCGCGCTCGACACGAGCGCGAACGGTCTCGACCAGGCGCTGCACCTCCTCGCTGCTCGGCGCCGACACGGCGTGGAAGGTGAGCTCGCCGTCTGGCTCCGTGTAGTAGCCGTCGAGGCCAAGGAGGTGGAAGTGGAGGTTGAGGTTCAGCGCCGAGCCGAAGAGCTGGTGGAAGCAGACGGCGCCGAACTGTGGCGCGGAGTGACCCGCGGCCCGCGCTTGCTTGCGGTACCAGCTGAAGACCACCCGGACGAAGATGCCAAGAACAGTCTTACGAAGGGCCGGTCGCCTCGCCAGCCAGAAGCGCAGCGGCATGGGAAAGGCGATGACCCACTGGCGGACGGGTACGACCGGGAGGACGCGGTCGACGAGGTTTGCGGCGGTCTGGTTGATGCGACGTCCTCCGCAAGATGGACAGAAGCCACGGCCCTTGCAGGAGAACGGCACCGCCCGGTACTCGTCGCAGCTCTGGCACTGTAGCCACGTGAAGCCGTGCGCCGGGATGCCGCACGCGAGGTAGGCGCGAATCTCGCGCTCAACGAAGGCGGGAACCGGGCGGTCGGCCTCGGCGGCGCGTGCGACGAAGGTCTCGAGCTGGCGATGGAGGACGCCGAACAGGACGTCCTTCCCCGCTTCGCGAGGCCGGTACGCAGGGGGAATGGAAGGCGCCAGCATGGCGCCGCGCCAGGCAAGAGTAGGGCCACCCGATAGTCCGCGTTTGCTCGTCGGGTGACGACTGTCAGTGTCGGACTTCCGTCAGCCGGCTCGAGCGAGCCGGTGTTGGCGCTCACATCGGCTTGCGCACTTTGCGCAAACCCTTGTCCACTTCGCTCGATATGCCACCTCAAACCTCACTCGCAACTACTCCCACCAGCAGTATTTGGATAAGAATCCGGACGGGTATTGCGGGAGTGGGGGCACTGGAGTGAGTTGTCCAATGCCGATTCGCGAATGACCGGGGCGCGGTGGGTGCTCCTCTGGCCCGTCGTCAGTCCTTGGTCAGGTACTCGATGTCAGCAAGGTCCTTCAGACGTCCGGCGTCTCGTTTTGCCTGAATGAGGTCGTCAAAGCCAATGATCGGCAGGGGCAGCTCCTCTCCACCGATGACGACCGTTTCCCGCACCCTTCGCTCCCAAGCACCGTCGAAGTCCACCGTGCCCAAGGCGTTCAGAAGGTCGAGGCGGTTGGGAGCCCGACCGAACTGTACGAAATAGCCAGGTTGGTGAAGCTCCTCGGCCGCCTCGATGCCGGGGACCGGACCGTCCCAGAACTCCAGCAACGCCGCGAACAGTCGTTCTGCATTCTCCGGCGTCCTATCCCAGAACAGGTCGAGGTCACCTGTGACGCGGGGATAGCCATGATGGATGACCGCCTCACCACCGACAACCAGGTACCGAACGCCGTGAGTTGTGAGGCAGCGGATCAGTTCTTGTAGATCGCGAGAGAGATGCTCGCCTGTCACGGATTCGTGCGGCCAACAGTGACATGGCGCGTCTCGCGGACATCCGGACAGTCGACGCCGTACACCCGTTGGCGCAGCACCTTCGAACACGCCCGCCGTTCATCTGCGGTCATCGCTCGGCTCTGAGCCCTGTCCCAACGATCGGCCTCTTCGTAGCTGCGCGCGATGTTCACCACTCGTTCCATGCTTCAAGCCTAACAGGTCGCGACGTCAGCAACCCATTATCCACTTCGCCCCAATCCTTTTCCAATTCGCTCGAAAACCCGCCTCCAACCCCCGTCGATTTACTCCCACCAACAGTATCTTGCCAAGAACCCGGGTGGGTACTGCGGCACCGGTGGCACCGGGGTTTCTTGCCCGATCGGCCTGGGGGCTGGTCACCCTCGCTGATGTACCTTCTCGACGGCCCTCACCAGCTGCCGGCCGCATGCCTCCTGCCGCGAGTAGCCGGGCTCATCGTGGTAGCTGATCAGGGCGCGCGCAGGCGAGCGGAAGAGCTGCTCCCAGCATCCTGCGACCACAGCGGCGTCCACGACCGGACGTGGGTCCGTCAGGACGTAGACCGCGTCGGGCTCGACGGTTGCCTTCACCAACAGAAGTGGGTTTCAAGAATCGCTGCGGGCAACGATCCATCGACACCGCCCCGCTACAAATGCCCGTGAAACACCCCTTCGTAACCGACAATCCAGACATCTGAGGCGCCGGCGCCGTACACGCCGAGCAGCTGGCTCTCGGCGCCGACTTCGACAGTTGTCCACTCATTTCCGTCGTAGTGCAGCACAAGCCCGGCGCCGCCCACTGCCCAAATGTCATCCGCGGCGCTCCCCCACACGCGCTCAAGGCGTGTGGTGACCGGGATGGCTTCGCGCTCCCATGTCCCATTGGTACGTCGTGCCACGCCGGTCCCGACGGCCCAGGTATCCAACCCCGAGCTCCAGACAGACTTCACCACATAGTAGCCCCCAAGCACGTTGGCCGTCCAAGCCTCGTCCTGCTCCCAGTTCTCGCCGCCCCACTTGAAAGCCGCGCTGTGGCCGCCGGCGAATGCCTGCCCTGACCCATCCGCGTGCACGCCGTGGAAGGACGTCTGAGGAATGCTCGTGGTGGTCCACACGCCGTCTTCGGCGTGTATGAGTCCGCCGTTGCCGACGGCCCACAGCTGCTGCACCCCCGCGTCTGTGGTGAAGCCATGAATGTCCACAACCGGAGCCACCTGCGGCCCGATGTCGACAGTCGACCACGACGCTCCATCGTAGTGTAGGACGGCGCCAGAGCTATTTGCGCTCCCGGCCACCGCCCAAATGTCGTCTGGGCCTGTGCCCCACAAGCTGTGCAGGTCTTCGGGGGTGGGGGGCTCAATGGTGGTCCAGGTGTCCCCGTCCAAATGGACCAGGGTGTGCGGCCCGGCCATCCACACATCGTCCGGGGACGAGGCCCACACCGAGACCAAGTTGCCAACATCGGCAATGGGAGCGTCCCAGCACAGCACGGTCGATGTGCAGGGATCGCCCGAGTCCGTGCCGTCGTTGAGGGGGAGGCCGGTGTCCGGCGACGATGGGGCGATGTCTGCGCTGCAACCTGCAATCGAGGCCAATGCAACCAGCGCGAGCCACGCGATTTGAACTGAATTTTCGGTCATCCCCTCTTCCCCACACCGATGGTCACGGCGCTGCGGTTCTGTGTACCTGACTTTTTCTGCTTTGGTGGGGCGTTTCTGTCGTTCGAAAGCTCAGCTCCCCAGGAGACCGGGCGTCGCCGCCCGGGGGCAGGCGGGCACTTTACTCGTAGCGCTCCACGCTGAGGTGCACGATCGCGCCAGGCTGGGGGTGTGTGATCCAAAGCCCGGTCGGGCACAGTTCATGAGCACCTCATGAGGGCCGGGAGATGGGTCTGTGCAGCCTGCGACCAGAATTCATCCCATCGGCCGGAGAGGCCGAGCATGCGCAGGTTGAGGATGGCCTGAGAGGCCG
>CAYYHT010000522.1:0-5768 GCA_964471355.1 uncultured Enterobacteriaceae bacterium | reverse complement strand
CCGCCGAGACGGTGCCCTCGGCCACGTTGTTGCGCAGGGTGACCGTGTCGTCGGCAACCACATGCATGTCCAGGGCGAACATCGACTCTTGGTCCGCTGTCGCGGAGTTGACCAGCATCTCGTCGCGGAACTCGATGACCCAGTCCTCCCAGTCGATGCGGTCGCTGAACACCATCTCGCCAATCTGGACTTCTCCGGACAGCAACAGCTGATCGGTGGGGCCGTCGAAGGTCACGTCGGCGTCGCCGATGGCTGGAGGCAAGTAGTCCACCCACTGCAGCTGGGCGTCGCGCGCGTGGGCGACCAGTTCGTAGCGAGCCGGAACCCAGCCCTCGGCCAGAATGCGTCCCCGTGCGTCGATGGTTCCGCCGCCGAGGTTGCCCGTTGCCGACAGCAGGTTGTACTTGCTGTCGTTGGCCAGCAGCTCGATGGTCATGTCTTCGAACTGGCCTGGAAAGGACTCGTGTTCGATGAGTGATGCATGTGCGGTCACGTCGAGCAGGGTGTCTCGGTCGGCTCCCTTGCCCTTCATCGTGAGCTTCATGTCCCCCGTGCCTTCGGACCGGGTGAGGTAGGGCACGACGATGCGCATCAGGTCCAGATCGACTGTGCCCGACCCCGACAGTTCGGGGACTCCGGTTGTGTTGGAGGCGTTCACCACCACCTGGGTGGCCCCGCCTTGCAGCTTCATGTTCTGCAGGGTGTAGATCTCGCCCTCTTGTTCGTAGTGCCAGGGCTCGGGATTGGTGAGCTCGTGGTGGCGCCAGCGCATATCGACCTGTTCGACGTCGGCAGACAGGGCGACCGGGGACCACTCCTCTCCGAAGTGGCCGTCCAGCTTCAGGCTGCCGCTGACATGGGCTTGGATGGGCTTGCCGTCGGCCGCTGTGGCGTGGAAGACATGAGCTGGAAACTTGGCAAAGAAGCCGTCGAGCTCGTAGGGCTGCTCGTCCCACAGCCCCAGGGTGCCGCGAATGCGGACCGTGCCTCCGGCGAGCTTGCCGTGGTACTGCGCCACACCACCGACCGTCTTGAACTCGACCTGGCTGTTGTCGATGGGTGTGCCGCCATACTCAACGTCGGTCCAGGCGACGCGGCCGTGCACGGCGGGGTCGTACAGGGTGTTGTCGATGCGCGCTCTCAAGAATGCCTTGCCGCTGATGGGGGCATTGAAGTCGTCGAGCCAGTTCATGGTGGACAGGTCGAAGCCATCGCCGACGAGCTCCATGTTCAGGGCGTACTCGCGATTGACGCTGCCTCGCAAGATCAGGCCTTCTCGCCCCCGGTTGCGCAAGATGCGCAGGTCGTCGAGGGTGAACAGTCCGTGATCCATCCACGCGTGGGCCGTGCCATTCGGAAAGCGCTCACCGAACAGGTCGACATCGGCGAAGGCGAAGGCCGCGTCGCCGTCGAGGTCATAGAACGGGCCGTGGAGCTTGAGGTTGCCGGTCATGTCGCCGGTCATGCCCTCGACGTCGACGAACAGACCCACGATGTCCTCGACTCGGCCTGCGCTCAGGTCGATGTCGGTGTCCATGGTCCATTCCTTGAAGTCCATGGACCAGGCGCCGTTGTAGCGGGAGCTTCCCTTGACCGCTCGGGCGTCGATCAGAGACAGCGTGCGCATGTCGCTCTCAAGCACGCTGACGAGGTGATCGGCGTAGTCGATACCGCCCACACTGAAGTCGCGGATGTTGCCCTCGCCCTCGAAGCGCACCTTGTTGAAGGGGCCTTTGAAGCGGCCGTGTAGCCGACCGGTACCCCTGAGTTCTGAGCCGCCCAGGGGGCGAATGTCGGACAGATCCACCTCGTACAGGTCGGCGCGAAGGTCGAGCGGTCCCTTGTACTTGAAGCCGATGTCGACGAGGGCTGAGCCGCGGGTGTTCTGGGCGACGATGTCCTTGCTGTCGAGCACCACATGGTCTTTGTCGAAGTGGATGGAGCCCGTCGCATGTGCGTCTGGAATGCCCAAGACCACCGTGGTGCTGCCGCGGCTGATGGGGCCGTTGCCGACTTCGAAGTCGAGGATGGAGAGGTCGAAGTCGCCATCGAGTGCAAAGGGCTTGACCGCGCCGTGCAGGTCCAGCTCGGCATCGAGGCGCAGGTCGACCCAGGGAGTTGGCGCGGACTCCAGCTCGACCAGGGCGGTCTCGAGGGACAGATTCTCGCCGACGACGTGCAGGTCGGACACGGTGCCGTCCGCGTCCAGTCGGCCATCGAGAGTGATGACGCCATCGGCCCAATCCATTCTGGCGCTGCTGATGTTGAGTCCCGTCTTGTCGCCGTCAGCGACGATGACGGCATCGCCCATGCGGTAGGTGAGGATGGGCCATGAGATGCCTGGAAGCTGAAGCTCGACGCCTCGAGCCAGGATGACAGCCTCGGCGCGCGGATCATTGGGCTTGCCGGCGACTCTCAGGTCGAGGTCATAGTCCCCATGCAGAGCGCGCGGCGGCTCGACCAGCACGTTCAGCTCTTCGACATCGGGAGACACGCTCAAGCGCACATCGAGCTCGCCCCCGAGTGGGTAGCTTGCCGAGCCCTCGATTTGGACCGCGGGCACATCGAAGCTCAGGTCCGGAATCTCGATGCGGTCGGGACCGAGCACGACCCCAGACCAGTCCAGCTTCGTCTGTTGCTCGAGCTCTTTGTAGTTGAAATGCACATCGGCGCTGATGTCGGTGACCGGTCCGTCGGTCGGGGTTGCCTCGAGGTGGGTCAGCACCAGCTCGCCGTCGGGAGTGATCACCTTGAAGCTGCCGCTGGTCACCTCCAGGCTGTCCCAGGGCAGTCGCTCGATGGGGGTGGCGTTCGGGTCCGGATCGGCCAGGTTCTTGAACTCGCGCAGTCCGGTGCCGGCATCGATGTGCAGCAGGATGCTGGGGTCGTCGATGGTCAGGCGGCCGAGCCGCAGCCCACCGTCACGCAAGACCAGCGGTGCGCGAATGCGGGCGACTTGGGCGATGGTGTCACCGGTGTCGATGTGCCAGAGCCGGGCGTTTCGGAGCTCGATTGCCGGGGACCCGAACGTGATCTCGACATCGGAGACCGTCAGCGCCTCGCCGAACTTGTACTCGATGAAGCGCTCGATGAGAGTGGCGGCACGACGGTCGAAATCGTCTGTTTGGCTGTACAGTACAAAGGTGGCGCTCGTGGAGGCCAACACAACCGCACCCAGAAAGAGTGCAGCCGCCATTCGTCGGCCCCATCGCGCGCGGTTCGTCATGAACTACCCAGTGGACCCGTCCAGTCCCATCCAATGGATCGTGTTACAGTCCGCGACCAGGCGGGTGTAGCTCAGTTGGTAGAGCATCAGCTTCCCAAGCTGATGGTCGCGGGTTCGAACCCCGTCGCCCGCTCCAGTTTTCAAACGAGCAGTCCGAACCGGAGTCCCCGGGCGGACACCAGCATCTCGGGCAGCTCGACCCGGTCCAGCACTCGCTCCAAGATGAGCGCGCCAGCCAGCAAATATGGCGCCCGCTGTGGCGAGACCGCGGCCAGTTGCTCTCTGCCGGCCGGTGTGGCCTGGGCCAAGAGGCTGATGAAGACCCGCAGTGCGTCAGCGCTCAGTGTGCTGCCCTGAACCCGCTCTGCGTCCCAAGTGTCGAGACCGAGTGCCATAGCAGACAGTGTGGTCACCGTGCCTGCGACGCCAATTACGGCCAGTGGCGGCTGAAGCAGGTTGACCCTTCCCAGCTCGATCTCGATGTGGTTGCGAGCGCGGGTCAGTGCTTCGGGGGTCACCGGGTCGGCCAGCAGGGCCTCGGTGAGGCGGACCGACCCGATCTCGAGCGACACGCGGCTGAAGACGGTCTTTGCCCGTCCATTGACCAGCTCGGTGCTGCCGCCGCCGAGATCAACAACCAGGCACGGTCCGGCGGGCAGAGCGAGGTGCTCCTGAGTGCCCAACCATGACAGCCGCGCTTCTTCTTCGCCATCGATGATGCGGATGCGGATTTCGTGCTTGCGGGCGACCCGTGCAAAGAAGGTCTCGGCGTTCATCGCGCGACGGGCCGCTGATGTGGCAACCGCCAGAATCGCTCTGGGCTCGACGCCAAGCTGCGAGGCGGTGGCGGCGTACTCCGCGAGAGTTTGTTCGGCGAGGGCCATGCGTTCTGGCAGGAACATGCCCTTGTCGCCGAGGCCTGTGCCCAGTCCGACCACCCGCGCTTCATCGTGCAGGACGGCGCCGTCGTCACCCATGACGGTGAGAAGGAGGGAATTGCTGCCGATGTCGATGGAGGCGCGGGGCATGGGGAGGGACTCGGGGGCGAGTTGTCGCCCAAGGAGGGGCGAGCTTCGTCTCGTCCGAACGACGAGACCGGTCTAGGGGGACCAGACGGGTTGGTACCAGTTTCCTTTCTGGCTGATCTTGACTTGGTGCTTGCCCGAAAGCGCATCGGACATCCAGATCTCGCTGGTGCCATTTCGGGTTGATGAGAACACGATGTATCGGCCATCTGGGCTGAACGAGGGGTCCTCATTGTCGCCCTGGTTCTGGGTGATGCGGTGCATCTTCTTGGATGCGACATCGACGACGAAGATGTCGAAGTTCTTGTCGCGGCCGACGAACACGATCTTGGAGCCGTCGGGGGACCAGACGGGGTCGCCGTTCCACGAGCCCTGCATGGTCACGCGGCTGGCATTGCCGCTCGCGATGTCTTGCACGTAGATCTGGCTGCCACCGGACCGCTCGGAGGCGAAGGCGAGCTGGGTGCCTGCGGGATTGAAGGCCGGCGCCACGTCGATGCC
The DNA here is from genome assembly GCA_964471355.1 of uncultured Enterobacteriaceae bacterium. GTDB lineage: Bacteria > Myxococcota_A > UBA796 > UBA796 > CAYYHT01. The sequence goes on along the minus strand of CAYYHT010000522.1, from coordinate 1,016 downwards.
TCCACCCTTGGTGATGCGCTTGAGCTGCTGGCCGTTGCTCGGATCGAGCACATAGATGTCGGCATCGCCATTGGCCGTACGCGTGATGGCCACCTGGCTGCCGGTCGGGCTGTAGGCGGCCCCACTGTTGAGGCCGGGCTTGTTCGACAGCACCCGAGTGCGCCCGCTCTTGAGGTCCTTGATGTAGGCGTCGGGGTTGCCGCGCTTGAAGCTGGTCCACGCGACTTCGTTCTGATTTGGCGACCAGGTCGGGGACAGGTTGATGGACCCGTTGCGGGTGATGGGAATGACCCCGCGGCCATCGATGTCCATCACATAGACTTCTTTGTTGCCGGTGCGCGTGCCAATGGCCAGCACCCGCGAGCCAAAGAAGCCCGACTCTCCAGTGACAGCGAACACGATGGCGTCGGCGATCTTGTGGCCCAGGTAGCGGGTCTGGTCGACGCTGCCGCTGAAGCGCTTGCCAGCGAGCTTGTCGCCGGTTCCCACGTCATAGACATAGACGTCGGCAGTGAGCTTGTCGCCGTCGCGTGTGACCCGCGTCTTGGCCAGCACGACGGTGTTGATGGTGCGCCACGGGCCGAACTCGAAGTCACCAGGGGCAGGACCCTTGTCCTTTTCGAGGTAGGCCGCCCGGTCGATCAGGTCGAAGTAGCCAGTCAACGACAGGTCGCGCTCGATGACCGCAAGCATCTCGACACCCGCCGCGTCGCCGACAGCCTTGGGCAGGGCGATGGGCATTGGATTGCCGACGTTGTCGACGTCGATGATGTGCTCGACCAGCTCTTGCTGGGCCGAGGCCGGAGAAGAGAGGAACAGCGGGAGTGCCAGCAGCACAGTCAGAAGGGACTTCATGGTCAGCTCTTCGGTTTCAGGCGGAACTTGTAGCCGTTGGCAAAGTGGGCGCGCCATTTTTCAGGGGGAAGGGGCAGCGAGCCGACGGCTTCGGCCGTTCTCAGGCATGCGGAATCGTAGGACGCATTGCCGGATTTCTCGGTGAGCGCGTACTTCACGAT
>CAYYHT010000521.1:0-5779 GCA_964471355.1 uncultured Enterobacteriaceae bacterium | reverse complement strand
GGCACCAGAGCGTGCAGTTGCGCGACGTTCGTATTGCAGCCAGCCCCGGTTGCGCCGAAGTAGACGAGCTTGGCCGAGAGCTCTCGGTGCGCGAAGTTGATGACTGCCATCGCTGGGAAGTATACGGGGCGGGCATGAAGCCCCTAATTCCGTATTTCGAGCAGCCGGTCATCCACATCGGAGCCGCCCCGCATACCGGCGATGGTTTGGTGCTTTTGAACATTCCTTTCGACGTGCCCTGGTTTGGCCATCTCGATCTATTCGGCTTCGGCATTCTGGTGGCCACCGGCTTCCTGCTCGGTGGGCGCGTTGCGATGCAGCGGGCCAACGAAATCGGACTCGATCCCGAGGCCATCAATCGGCTCATCGGCTGGTTGGTGATCGGTACCTTTATCGGCGGGCACGCCGGCTACGTCATCATGTACAAGCCGACGCTGCTGCAGCCGCCAATCGACGACTACAAGGCGATCTTCAACGTCTTCGATGGCCTGTCCAGCTTCGGTGGCTTCCTGGCTTGCTTGCCCATCTCGATCTGGTTCTTCCGCAGCGAGAAGCTCCCGCTGTTGCCCTACTTGGATTGCCTGGCCATCGGCCTGGCCTTGGGCTGGGGCCTTGGCCGCACCGGATGCTTCATCGCCCACGATCATGTGGGGGCCGCCACGGACACCTTCTTCTTGGCGGTCTCGAACTGGCCGGCGGGGCAGTGCCAAGATGGACCGGCCTCTTGCTACGACATGGGTCTGCTCGAGGCGCTGTGGAGCTACAGCGTCTTTGTGCTGTTCCTGTACCTCGACCGCAAGCCCAGGGTGCCTGGCTTCTATCTGATTGTCTTAGGACTGTTGTACGCGCCGACTCGCTTCGTCATGGACTTCGCGCGCCCCGAGAGCAGTGACAAGCGCTGGCTGGTCGACATGACCGGCGGCCTCACGGGTGCCCAAGTCTGGTCGGTGCTGCTGCTCATCGGCTGCGCCTACGCCCTATATGTGCGCATGAACTCAGGCGATGCTCCCCATTGGAAGGACCGCCCCAACTTCAGCGCCACTGGCGGTGCTGCTGCCTCCGAAGGCAGCGACGCCGACCAAACGCAGCAGTCCTAGAATGACGACGCGGCGGCTTGGTGCTGTCCGCTATGCGTACGCTTCTTCTTCTTCGTACTCTTCGTCGCCATCGGAGGGCAGCAGGTAGTCGACGCTGGCGCAGTAGGCGATCACCTTGACCTTGGACCGATCGAGCTCACCGGCTGTGCTGAACGCGGTGGCGAATGACTTGTCCAACGCTTTCTGGACGTCGCTTGCGGACTTGTCCTGTCCCTCGGGGACTTCGGCTTCGACGACCAACATGCCGTTGTGCTCGCCAAAGAAGCATTGAGCTTCGGGAATGCCCAGTGCGTGGAAGCCCTAATAGATGCCCTGAACACAGCGCGCCGCGAGCCAAGTCTCGAGGTCCTCTGAACGAAGATTCCACTCCATCTGCACGGTGGGATCGACTGGAATGATGAGGGTGACCAGCTCGGCAAGGTCGTCTGGTGCATCGACTGCGTAGGCGATCTCGATGTTGACCTGGGCGCCCTTTGCCTTGATTTTTGCGCCGCGTGCCTTGTCGACGTGCGCCCTGAGCTTGGTGATGGTCTCGTCGTGGGCACCCAACAGCATGGGTCGGTATGACTCGGGCAGCGAGTCGAGGATCGGAACCGTCTCGTTGATGAACTTGTTGTAGGTCTTGACCAGTTCGGAGCCGACATCGTCGACGAGGGCCTCGGCGACGCGGCCTTCTTGCTCTTGTTGGGCGGCGGTCATCTCGGCCGCTCGCTCCTTCATGGGGACGGCTCGCCCCGAGAGCAGTTCGAACAACAGCGCGTTTCCAGATGCGGTCTTCGACGTTGCGTTGTCGATCTCGCCCTGGATGCCGCTCTTGCTGCTCTCTAGCTCGACGAGCTGAACTTGAAGATTGGTCAGGGCCTCTTCGACCCGGGCGATCTCGGCGGTGACATCCTTGAGCGAAGCGTCACGTTCTTCGATCAGCTTGTCGAAATCCGCGTCGAACGTGGACATCTGCTCGGCAATCGAGCCTTTAGCGGCAGCCATTCCCTTTCTCCCCTTCAGTGAGCAACCATAGCAGTGGGGAACCGGCAGATCAGGGCCATTCAGATCGAGCCGCTGGATCCCTGCTGATCACTGGAACAACTGGCGAACTTCGTCTCGGGTCGTGGAAAAGTTGAACTGTTCGTCGAGCTCGCGGACGTTCTCTGGGTCCACCACATGACCGGCCAACATGCGCGCCACATCGAGCTTGTCGTCCGAGAATTCGAACTGCTTCAACAGGGCGCTAAGCTGCTTCATGGTGAAGTAGGAGCCGGATTCGGCCTGGACTCGGTCGAGCTTCTTGGTTCGGTACTCCAAGCGTTCTAGCTCGCGCCGCAGAGTGTCGAAATCGGTCTGGGGCATGGCGTAGGGGCCGGGCGAGACCAGTCCAAGGCCGCCCACGGACCTGTCGAGGCTGAATGAATTGCTCGGGGCGATGCCCGCTCCGCCCAACGGATCGGGCTCGGGTTCCTCTGTGCGGGTCAGCACCAACGTGTCGTCGATCCAGGCGAGGCGCAGTTTTTGCTCGACCGATAGGCTGAATCTGCGGTTGGCGAGCAGCTCGCCGGCTTTGGTGACGATTGAGACGACGTGCTCGCCAGCGACAAGATCCGTCGCTCGTGCGGCATGACTCTCGGTGACCAGAGGGATTGGGGTGTCGTCGACCAGCACCCGAACGTGGTCGTAGGTCTCGACGCGAATCTCTGCGGCAGATGAGGACAGAGCGAGGAGCGCGAAGAACGAGGTCATGGCAGCTGTATATCGAGTTAGTTTCGGGGCATGTCGACCGGCAAGATGCAGTTGAGGGTGACGTGGCAAGGGGTGCAGGGCACGGCCTATCTGCTCGATCTGCCAGAGGTGCTGATCGGAAGAGGCGGCGATGCGCAGATCGACCTCGCTACAAACAAGCTCGCCAGTCGATCGCATGCCGTTGTCGCGCGCACCCTGCGCGGGCACCTGGTCGAGGACATGAGCACCCGCAACGGAACCCGCGTGAACGGCAAGCCGGTCAAGCGGCATCATCTCGAGCCGGGCGACCACATCATGATCGGCGAGCACGAGCTGGTCTACGGACCGGCTGCCACCGACGCCATGAGCCTGTCCGCGCGATTCTCTGGCTGGAATGCCCACACCACGGTCATCTCCAGTGTCGACGAGCTGGACCGAGTCGCAGCGATCATGAAGCGCGTTCGAGGCACGCATATCGAAGTTCGAACACCGGAAATCGTCGAGATCTTGGCCCTCGATGAGGGGGCTCGGGTTCGGATCGGAAGTGACCCGCGCTGTGAGGTGCCCATTCCGAAGTCGGGGCTGTTTGACAAGGGTGTGGCTGCGCACATCGCCCAGGACGAAGAGGGCTGGGTGTTGGTGCCCAGGTCAGCACGCGGAAAGCAGCTGATTGTCGAGGGTGAAGCGCTCAGCTCGATTGTCGTTCTCGAGAACGAAGATGTGATTGAGCTGCCCGACCTCGAGCTGTCGATCACCTTCTTTCAGCGCCAGAAGCTCGAATAGGAAGGCACTTGGCCTAGACCAGCATCGCCGTGGCGGCCAGGCCGGCAGTCGCAGACAGGGCAAAGGCGGCCAGCGCGGCAAACTCCAGCACGGTCTCCGGGGCCCGCCACTCGTCGTCGGGGGTGCAGAGCAACAGCTCGGATTCGTCAGGAACGGTGGTGCCGTGAAAGCGCTGATGCAAGTTTGCAGCGCCCGTTGAGGCCAGCATGGGCACGGGGTTGGTGATCGCGCCGAACTCGCCGGTCGCTTCGCGGCTGAACAGCCGCTCGGACAGGGCCGCGCAGTGGGGCAGGCGCTTGTCGGGATCCACCACCAGGATGTCATGCAGGACGTGAAGCAGACCCGGAGGCAGATTCGGACGCACATGCTCTGGGGGTACCAGTTCGCCGGCGACGACGAGGTTCATGGTCTCGAGCGCGGTTTCTCCTGGAAAGGGCAGAGTGCCGCATACGAGCTGGTACAGGATGACCCCGAGCGACCAGATGTCCGCGCGGTGGTCGACGCTGCTGGCGTCGCGCACCTGTTCTGGCGCCATGTAGTCCGGCGTGCCCATCGCCTGCCCGACGCGCGTGTGGCCGGCTTTGACCAATCCGAAATCCGCGACCTTGGGCACGATGCCGTCCTCGCCGATCGACAGCAGGATGTTGCCGGGCTTGAGGTCGCGGTGGACGATTCCCGCACGGTGGGCTGCAGCAACTCCGTGTACGACCCCTTCGAAGATGGCCAGAGCCTCGTCGACGGGCATGGACCCCTGCGCGAGCAACTGATGCAGGGACGGACCCTCGACGTACTCGAGCAACAGGGCCGGGGCGTCGTCGATGCGCAGCACGTCCGTCACTGCGACCACATTCGCGTGCTTCAGTGACGCCTGTGTGCGCCCCTCCGCCAGCAGGCGTTGGCGGATTTTCGGACTTCCGGTCAGCAGAATCTTCAGCGCATGCAAGGAACCAAGCTGCGTATGGCGGACTTTGTAGACGGTTGCCATGCCGCCCTCGCCAAGAATGCCCTCGACCTTGTATCGCCCGACGATGTCGCCCACGTTGAGCATGACTGCACTGTATCCTGGGTTTGAGCATGCCGAACGACGAAGAAATCCCAAGACCTCAAGAGCATTGGGGTGCAGGCGCACTGGGGGGTGTCGCGGGTCTGGCGGTGGTGGCTGCCGCCTGGGCGGTGCAAATGCAGGCGGAGGGATTGGCGCCCTCCCAAGTCCTAGAGCTGCACATGCGTGTGCCGATGATGGTGTTCGTGGACTTCGCACCGCTGTACCTCGCCGCCTTGGTGCGGTCGGTCGCCCGCCTAAAGACGCGTCCGGTTCCGGTGGCCGTGGTCGCCCCCGTTGCGGGCCAAGCCGATGTGCAGGAAGCCGCAGACCCGAAGACGGTCATCGTTCCCCAGACGGTGGCCTCTGATGCTGAGATCGGCCTGATCACCGAGCAGATCATCGCCATTCCGACCCCGGTGAACGCGATGCTTGGCAACGCGGAGCTGCTGCTCGAGGAGCTGGAGCAGCTGGACCGACCGGACTTGCTGCATCTCGTCAAAGAGGTTCGTGCCGGCGGGCGACACCTGCAGGCGGTGGTGGGCAACGTGCTTGAAATGGCGCGCATGCGGGATGGCAGCGTGTCAGTGCTGCTCGAGCCCGTGACTGTGGGCGAGGTCGTCGATGACACTGTCGGAGCTGTTCGCGCCGTGGCCGAGGCGCTCGGGGTCTCGGTCTCGCTGGACCTGCCCGATCGACTGGACCGCGCTCGTGCTGACGCAGCGCACATCCGCCAGGTGCTCATCAATCTGCTGCACAACGCCCTGAAACATACGCAGGGCAGCTCCATTCGGATCGAGGTCGACCGCGAGACCTTTAGCGGTGCCGAGCATGTGGTGTTTCGCGTGTTGGACAACGGACCGGGGCTCGACGAGGAAGAGCTGGCGGCCCTGACTCGAGAACTCGAGGCGGCCGAGTCGGGTCAGCCCACCGAGCTTGTGCGATTGGGGCTGGCGGTGAGTGCTGGCCTGTCCAAGCTGATGGGCGGGTCTTTGTCCGTCGAGAGTCATCGGGGCGAGGGCACCGCATTCTGTCTGAGGGTGGTGGCCCTGGGACGCCGCCGGGTGGCGGAACCACCGCGGGAGTCGACGGTTCCACCCGAGGAGTTCGACGCTGAGTTCGAGGAGCACAGCGGCGCCGAGAT
>CAYYHT010000520.1:0-5784 GCA_964471355.1 uncultured Enterobacteriaceae bacterium | reverse complement strand
GGCGCTGTCGCTGTTCCGCGACATCGTTCGAGGAGTGCGCGCCGCCCACCGCATGGGGGTCATTCATCGCGACCTAAAGCCTGGCAACATCCTGCTCCAGCCCAGCCCAACTGGCTTCATTCCCAAGGTCGCCGACTTCGGCTTGGTCAAGGACATGGCCGGAGGCAACTCCAGCACCAAGAGCGGTGTGGCGATGGGCACGCCCGAGTACATGTCCCCCGAACAGGTGTCGGATGCCGCGGGAGTCGACGCCCGCGCCGACCTCTTCTCACTAGGCGCCATCCTCTACGAGCTTGTCTGCGGCCAAAAGGCCTTCCAAGGGCCGAACATGGTCCAGATCTTCAACGCCATCTTGCAAGGTCGGTACGACCGGCCCCGTGACGTGGTTCCCGGCCTGCCAGAGCCAGTGGTCGACATGATCGAGGCGCTGCTGCAGAAGGAGCCGGAAGATCGCCCCCAAGACTGCGAAGAGATCATCACCACGCTGTTCGCCCGCAACGACGTGAACGGCGAGCTACGCCTGGCTGGCGGTGCCGTTCCGCGACTCGAAGCCCCCGAGGTTCGCAAGGCGAGTCTCATGAGCACCCTGTGGTTCGAAGGGCTCGCCCTTGGCGTTTTCACGCTGACCGGTGCTGCGGCCTTGGCTGGCGTGGTGGCCGGTCCGGCGTCCCTAGACGCACCGACGGACCCCAGTCAACAGCCTCCGTCCATCGAAGCGGTCATCGACGCCGATCCGACGGCAGTCACACCTCCATCCGACGCCGAGGCGCCCACAGCCGAGCCAACCGAATCGCCGCCGCAGCCGACGGCCTCGGCTGCTCCGACAGGCCCCGATGCCATCGCGGCTGTTGTGCCACAGCCCGACCCGGACTCGACAACGCCTGAGGGCACAAACGAGGACCCCACAGACGGGGCCGCCGCCGGGACCGGCATTGCCGATGGAGAGCCCTCCGAGACAGACGGAGCTGTCGAGGCAGGCGGTGTCGAGGCAGATGGAGCTGTCGAGGGAGACGGCGTTGTCGAGGCAGACGGAGCTGTCGAGGCAGACGGAGCTGTCGCGGAAGAGCGCGTTGTCGAAGGTGAAGGCGACGTCGAGGCCGCTGCAGGCGGCGACGGCGATGCCGAGATTTCCGAGGGTGAGGCCGCCCGGCGCGCCGCCCTCGATGCCGCTGCCGCTGCCGCCGCCGCTGAGGACCCGTTTGCAGAGATGCGAGTCGAGGAACCCGCCGCCCCAGCCGTGCCCATGGGACGCATCAAAGTGGCAGGCGACCACACTTCGGTCTGGGGGGTGGACTCGTCAGGCAAGCGACATGAGCTGACCGGCGATATTCCAGTTGACGCCTACAAAATCATGGCTCTGTTCGGCGACGGAAACGCGACGCTAGCCGCTGAGGTCACCCTGCGTGAGGGCGAGACCATCGCGCTGAACTGCGTGAGCTTGTTCCTGCAGTGTCGCAAGTAATTGATGGGCCCTCACGGGCCGCCGAGCAACAGATAGGTCGCGCCGGAATTGTTCTGACCGCCAGCCTTGAACCCCGGGGCTCCAATCAGGATGTCGGCATACAGGTCGCCATCCACATCACCAGCGGTCGAGACCGCGAAACCGGAGAGACTTGGGGCCGCCTCGCCCAAAAATCTGGCGTCGGCAGCCCCCAGCGACGAGGTCCCTAATGGCGGTCTGATCACTAGGTAGGTCGCTCCAGCCTTCCCGCCGGAAACATCGCTCTCTGGTGCCCCCACCAGCAATTCAGGGACCCCGTCTCCGTTCGTGTCACCGGCCGACGCCACCGAGGTCCCCGCCAGATCGCTCCCCACCTCGCCGAGCAACACCGTGGGAGAAGACGAAAGGCTGGCCGCTGCGGGCAGCGACGGGGAGCCGTACCAGACGTATGCGGCACCCGCATTGCCCGCCAACGCGTCGTTCTGTGGCGCTCCGATGGCAAAATCCGACAGCCCATCGTCATCCAAGTCGCCGGCGCCCGTCACCGCCGAGGCCGCTCGGTCACCAGAATCCGCAGCGGTGAGCACGGTGTCTGCTCCCGCCAGCGAGATGGTGCCGCCAAGGGGCGCGAGAAGAACGTAGGCTCGCCCATCGTTGCCCCCAAGGGCGTTCATTTCATTCGCTCCGACCAGGACATCGTCCAAACCATCGCCATCGACGTCCCCCGCCCAATCCACTGCGAATCCAGCCCGATCACCAGAAAGCTCGCCGACGAAGACGGCATCGGCGGCTGAAGCCACCGCGACCGGACCCGACACGCCGCCACCGAACACCAGGAACGCGGCTCCGCTGTCTCCTCCCCCGAGGTCGTTCCTCGGTGCCCCCACCAGGATGTCCCCGATCGCGTCACCGGTGGCATCGCCACCTAGGGCGACGTCGAACCCTGCTTGATCGCCGGCTTCACCGGTCAGCTTGATGTAGGCCGTCGAGCCATCGGTCGAGCTGACTGGCCCCTGGAACACGTATGCGGTGCCCGAATCACCTCCGGCTCGGTCGTTTCTCGGCGCGCCCACAATCAAGTCGGGAACACCATCACCGTCCACGTCACCGCGACCGGAGACCGAGTGGCCAAACTGGTCTCCATGGGATTCCCCCACCGTCGAGGCATCCGAGCCAGTGGCGGGTAGTGCGCCGGATGGCGTCGTATAGAAGATGTTGGCGGCCCCAACTTTGTCACCAGGACTGTTCGTCCAATCACGGGCGCCCACCACAAAGTCGTCGAGCCCGTCGCCGTCCATGTCCCCGAGCGGACCAACCGCCCATCCGACCCGCTGATTCTTGGCTTCACCGCTCGGACGGCCTTCTGCAAAAGCCAGATCGAAATCGCCGGAGAGGCCGCACGGTTCGACCGCAAGATTGCAGTCATTGTCGATGCCATCGCCGCAGACCTCAAGGAACAGCGGGCTGCGCGCAGGGTCGCCATCGTCGCAGTCTGCGCCCAGACAGAAAGTGCCCGCCTCGAGCGCCATATCGCCGTCGACGTCGCACTCATCGCCCCCGACACAGTCGTTGTCGACACCGTCGTACGGGACCTCGACCCCAGTGGGGTTCGCGGTGGCATCGCCGTCATCGCAGTCATCGCCTCCGCAGGCCCCTCCGTTCTGGTCGTGGCCATCGCCGTCGACATCACACTCATCACCACCGACACAGTCGTTGTCGACGCCGTCGTAGGGCACTTCAGCAACGCTCGGGTTGATCGCGCTGTCGGTGTCATTGCAGTCGTCGCCACCCGCACAGGTCACGGCGTCATGCCCATCGCCATCGCCATCACAGGCCCCGCCATCGACTCCGTCACAGTCCTCATCAATGCCGTTGAAGTCGATCTCTGCCGCTGTCGGGTTGATGGCGACATCGTCATCATCACAATCATTGGCCCCACAGGCCGTGGCATCAAATCCGTCCCCGTCCACATCACACGCGTCGCCGGCAACACAGTCATTGTCCCGACCGTCGTACGGCACCTCGACCTCTGCCGGGTTCGAGCCCGAGTCGCCGTCATCACAGTCGGTGTTTGACGTCACAAAGCCTACGGGCTGGGTGCAGCTGCGCAGGTCCGATGCGGACGACACTCCGAAGCCATCCCCATCGCCATCAACAAACCAGTCCAACGCATCGGCCGCCGTGTTCTCGTCGGCCACGCCGTCGCAGTTGTCGTCGATTCCATTGCAGAGCTCCGTCGCACTTGGGTTGACCGCTCCGTTTCCGTCGTTGCAGTCGCCGAGTATGGCGACAAAGCCCGGTGGTTGGGCGCACGCACCATCGGGCGAATCCAAGTCGCCAAATCCGTCAGCGTCCGCGTCCGCGTACCACGTAGTCGTGCCCCCGGTGACTCCCGGGTCGAGGTCGTCGAGCAGCCCATCGCAGTCGTCGTCGATTCCGTTGCAGACTTCATTCCCCAGCGGATTGATGCCACCATCTGAGTCGTCGCAGTCATCGTCGTTTGCGACGAATCCGACCGGCGGGGTGCACTCAGGGCTGACCAATGCATCGGCGACGTCCCCGTAGCCGTCGTCGTCGGCGTCTCGCCAATACGTAGCCGGCAATACCGTGTCGTCGACCACGCCGTTGCAGTCCTGATCGATTCCATCGGAACACAGGTCCTGGGCACCCGGATTGCTGCCACTGTCCGCATCGTCGCAGTCTGTGCCGTCCTCGACCCAATCGAGCGGAGCCAAGCAGGCTGTTGTGGTCTGATCTGCACTACCGAAACCATCCACGTCGTCATCGGGATGCCAGTTCGTCTGGTCTGCTACATCGGGGTCGGCGTCGTCCGCATCACCATCGCAGTCGTTGTCCGAGCCGTCGCACACTTCGACCGCATCGACGTTCACCGACGCATCGGCGTCGTCGCAGTCGGAATCATCGGCGACGTGGCCGGGCGGCGTCAGGCAGGAATCCACTTGTTCGGTCACATCGCCGTACCCATCACCGTCGCCGTCGACGAAGGAGGACACCTGGTCCACGACGTCGGGGTCGTCGTCATCAGCGAGCCCATCGCAGTCGTTGTCGATCCCGTCACAGACTTCGAAAGCGCCTGGATTGACGTCGATGGCCGCGTCGTCGCAATCTGCGCTGTTCGACACGTGTCCGTCGGGCGCACTGCAGTCAAAGCTCACGGTCGTGTTTTCAGCATCCCCGAATCCGTCCCCGTCGGTGTCGGCGAACCAGCTGACCGGCAAGATGGTGTTGTCGGCCGTGCCATCACAGTCCTGGTCAATCCCATCGTCACATACGTCGATGAGGCCCGGATGCACGCCCACATCGGCATCATTGCAATCCCCGGTATCCCTCGAATAGCCCTGCGGTTGGTCGCACTGCGTCACCGAGTCCAATGCGGTTCCCCACCCGTCACCATCGTCATCGGGGTACCACGTGGCCTCGCCCGTCATGTCCGGGTCGTCGGCGTCGGTCAGGCCGTCACAGTCGTCATCGGAGCCCGAGCAGGTCTCCTGTGCACCGGGATTGACGCTGCTGCTCTGGTCGTCACAGTCAGACGCGTCGGCGACGAATCCCCATGGAGCCTCGCAGGCGACAATGCCCGCGCCATCTGCCCCGTACTCGTCGCCGTCGTCGTCGCGGTACCAGGTCTGCGCCTCGACCCCTTCGTCCACGATGCCATCACAGTTGTCGTCCCGGTCATTGCAGACCTCTTCTGCGTCCGGGTGCACACGCGGGTCACTATCGAGGCAGTCGCCTGATTCAGCGACGTAGCCTTCAGGCGCCTCACAGCCAATCTGCAGCAACAGACCGCCATAGCCATCGCCATCGCTGTCGCCGTAGAACGTCGTTTCTTGGCCGACCAGCGCGTCCCCGTCATCGCAATCGAGCGGTCGGGACACCCCATCACCGTCGAGGTCGAATCTCTGGGCATACTCCGCGTCATTGACCCAGAAACAACCGGAGAGAAATACAAGGATGAACGGAAGAAGCCTCACGCTCCGATTGTACCCGTTCCCGGACGCTGCGGCGACGTGATGGCCTCCCTAGGGCAGCGCCGACGTCAGCTTCATGCCGCCCGAATCAAACCCAGCTGTCGGGCAGTGGTTCGAGCACGTCCAAGCCCGCCCACCCAAACAAAAAGGGCGGCCCGAAAGCCGCCCTCAATGGACATTCAGTCTCGACTGTCGGTCGAGACCGACCGGGGTTCTAGGGGCAGCGCCCCTAGTAGGGAGCGCAGCGACCGCCCAATAAAGGGAGCCGCAGCGACAACGCCCTCGAATGAATCAGAAGCCGCCCATGCCGCCCATGCCGCCCATGCCGCCCATGCCGCCCATACCGCCCAT
>CAYYHT010000519.1:0-5806 GCA_964471355.1 uncultured Enterobacteriaceae bacterium | reverse complement strand
GGCGAATCTGCTGGGGATTGTCGTACATGTCCTGCAGCTCGTCGTCGGTCCGAGCACAGACGCCCGCGGCGATCATGGCGCCGGTGCTGGCGCCTGTGATGATGGTCGGGAGCAGGTCGCGGTCCATCAGCGCCTTGACCACGCCCAGGTGGTAGAAGCCGAGCGTTGCGCCGCCAGACAGCATCAGCGCCGACCGGCCAAAGACCTTCCAGGCGGTCTCGAAGCCCTGCAGGCGCACGGCGGCGGGTACCTCTTCGGCATCCGCCACGTAGTCCAGGGCCCGCTCGGTCTCGTCAAGGTAGGCGGTGATCAATTGCTTGGTGCCGGCGAACGCCGTCTCGTACAAGCGCGGAGCCTGAATGTCTCCGAGCAGGCGGTACAGGCTGGTGTTGATCAGCTCGGCCAGCTCGTTCACCTGGCCGTCCTGCCGCAGCTGGGTCATCAGCTTGGTCTGGTCGCGCAACACGGCGGTGTGGTACCAGCGCGAATCGTCCTCGGCGCGCCACTGGTCGAGTCCCAGCTGCCGATCGAGCTCGAGAGCGGTCTCGTGCCACTCGTCGTAGCTGTTGGCGTTGTTCATCGCGGCGCGGGTGCGCCGCAGCTTCCTTCCCCGTCCAAGCATGACCGATGGCTAACGCAGCCCAGCGGTTATACATTGGCATGCTGCTGATCCTCCTCACTGCGCTGGCTTGGGCCGATTGCGAGCTGCCGCTTGGCGTGGGCATGGATCTGCAGACCCAGGCCACTCACTGCCCGTTGCCGGTGGCGCTAGATGCGTCCGAGTCCACTCTCTGCTTGGTTGATCTGGCGATCGATGCCGGGGGAGCCGCGGTGCCCGTCTTCGAGGCATGTGATCATCCAGGGGCGCGCAGTGCTGCGAATGACGCGCTCAACACGTGGACGTTCACCCCCGCAGATGGCCGCTCCAACCGGTTCCGCGTGCTCGTGACCTACGACGATGGGGCAGTCAGCGTCAACGGCACCCGCCGAACCGCAAGCCTGTCGCAAGCGCTGCGGCAGTCCAGAATGGGGCCGCCTGACCGCGAGTGGGGTGTGGAAGGCGGCGTCGAGGGCTACAACACGGAGGGTGTCGAAGGGGGTGTCGTCGGAGGAGTGATCGGCGGAGAGCTACACCACGGCGGCGTCCGGACGTTTCATCACTCCGAGATTCAGGCCAAAAAGCGCGTGATGCCGAAGTACCCCGATGCGGCCAAGAGCCTGAATCTTGGGAATCAGCGCTGCATGGCCCGCGTCTTCATCGACGAGAAGGGCGTGCCCTACCAAGTACGCATCGATCGCTGCCCAAAGGTATTTGCCGTGGGGCTCGAGCCGACCCTGATGCAGTGGCGCTGGTACCCGGCCAAGGTCGATGGCCAGCGGGTCAAGGCCCAGTTTCTGATCGCCGTGAACTACAAGCTCCAATGATGCTCTGGTTGTTCAGCACAGCCCTGGGCGCCACGTTGTCGTTGTCGCCAGCGGAACAGCAGACGTTGGTTGCGGACTGCCTGGCCGACGATGTCGACGCGTGCTTGACCATGGCGACCGAGGCCGAGAGGGCCTGGGCTTGGTCGTGGTACCAGCACGAGGCTCACTCGCTCGGGGTCGGTGACGATACGCGCCTAGCCCAGGCCCAGCTGTTCCGAGAGCTGGCCTGCGAGCGCGGGCACACAGACTCCTGTCCCGACGTGTCCAGTGAGGTCGCTTCGGCCGAGTCCGTCGAAAAACAGGGGTCCGCTCCTGTGTTTTCGCGCAGTCGGGCCGGCATCATTGGCATCGTGCGATCGGGCGACGACAAGGTGCCCTTCGCCGATGTGGTGGTCACCGATGGCACCGGAGAGCAGATCTGGACCGGCCAGACCGACGAGGACGGGGGCTTTGTCATTCGCGTCGACAGCGCCCAGCTGCCCTGGCAGGTCGTCGTGACGAGTGTCGGGCAGTCGTTCTTTGGCCGGGTCGAAGCGGGACCCACGCTGCATGTGCAGTTCTTTGAGGGCATCCGGGCCAAGGGTCAGCTGACGGGGCCCGACATCGCAGGGGCCCGCATTCACATCGGCGGACCTGGCAGCCAGATCTCGGTCGAACCGGCCGCTGACGGTCGCTACGACGTTGCCGGCCCGGCATTGCTGGAGCTCGCGGACGGTCGAATGCTCAAGCTCAGCGGAACCCAGACGCCGAGCACCACCCATGCGCGTGCTCCTTGGCTGATCGAGGTTCGCGGCTGCGAGGGCGATCTGGTGGAGGGGGCTGTGCTGCGCACCGACGCTCGGACCTTGACCACGGGACCCGATGGTCGGGTGCCTGTGCCGTTGGGCAGGCATCCTCGACCCGGGACCACTGCCCTCACGATCGGCGGACAGGCCGTGCCGTTTTTGCCGGAGTACATCTCGGCGACTCGAATTTCGCGCATTCGTGCCGGTTGCAAGCACACGCTGGCGCTGGACAGCGATGTTCAGCGGGCGGCCTATCGAGCGCTCACGGGCTCACCGGCTCCAGACGCCCCGACCGCAGTGGTCAGCCTCAAGCCCGGGCTCAAGGCGCGGCTCGGCTTCGCGGACGAGACCTGGGTCCGGGTCCAGGTTGAGAGCCCGGCGCAAGGCCCTCTGCAACCGGTGATCGAGGTGCTCGACACCGTGAAAATCAAGGTCGAAGACGTCGATGGCGCGCCTCTTGGCGGGCAGAGCGTACGCAAACGCGTGGGCAAGAGGACCATCGAGACCCGGACGTCGCCCGATGGGTGGATGGTGCTTCCGGCTCCAACAGGAACACTGGCCGGCTCTGTGCAGGTGGGTACCGGACAGTTCGCTCGCAAAGTGCATGGCGACCAGGCTGTGACGCTCACGGGGTTGCGCCCGCTGCCCGTCGAGGATGTCGCGTTGCGCAGTGCACGGGTGGTGCAGCCCTGCGAGGGGTCCCGCCCCAAGCCCGACGTGGTGTTGATCCAAAAACTCGAGCAGCAGTTCGGGGTGCCCTATTGCTCGCGCAAGACCGACGACGCGGTGGCGGTGGCCTTGGCGGTCTACCCGCTGAGCGTCTATGCCCACCGGGCAGACAATGATTCGCTCTTTGGGGTTGTGTGCGGAGACTGCACCGGTGCGGCGCCGGGCATGTCGGGCCATGAATGGAGCGATGGCCCGGTGGAAGAACTGCTCGGCGACAGCGAGTGGAGGCATGCTCGCGCGGTGCGCAATGACGAGCTTCGCGCGCTTCGGGGTCGTTGGAGTGAAGGGCCCCAGGCTCGGCTGAGCCTGCTGCTTGAGCTGGACAATCCTCAGGAGCAGATGCGCCTGCAGAAGCAGAGTCGAACGCTCTACGGACCATCGGGGTCGATGTCGAGCGCCGAGCTCGCGCTGCATGAACGCATCGTCGCCATTGATGAGGACACGGTGGTTGTCAGTGGCAAGCCGGGATCGCAGGTGTGGGTGCGCAGGCCGGCCGATACAGTGGACCCATGAACCAGGCGGACAACCGCGAGAACCCGCACCGGTCCACGCGCATCGACATTCAGATTGTCGGGCCGGACCGGTCCAACCAGTTCCGCACGATCATCCCAAACGGGGTGGAGCTGCCCCACGAGTTCAACGGCGAGTTCTCCTTCGCATTCGATGGCATGCATGTCGTGCGCATCTTGCTGCGGTCGGAGTCCGGGCTGCTTCCGCCGGTCCTGCTGCGGGATCTGCCCAAGGGCCGACGGGGCACAGCACTCGATCTGACCTTGGTCTATGAACGAGATCACAGCCTGCGTGTTCACCTCGTGCACCTGCCCACCGGCCGCGAAGTGAAGCACACCTTCTCACTTCCCAGCTGAATGATGCGAGCAGGTACAGGCCACCTCAGCTAGAACAGGCCCATGCTTCTCCTCGCCATGTCTCTGCTCGCCTGCAAGGGGCCCGCCCCCATCGACTACGAACCCGTGCGCTTCATCGCCATTGGCGACACCGGGGAGGGCAACACGACCCAGCACGATGTCGCAGCGGCCATGCAGACCGTCTGTGCTGACCAGGGCTGTGACTTCGTGCTGCTGCTTGGCGACAACATCTACGACGTGGGTGTGTCCGGGACCGACGATCCCCAGTGGCAAGAGAAGTTCGAGCTGCCCTACGCCAACCTCGACATGCCCTTCTATGCGGTGCTCGGCAACCACGACTACGCCCAGCTCAACGACTACGAAGTGGCGGGCCATCAGGTGGCCTACAGCGCCGTGTCCGACAAGTGGAACATGCCCAACCGCTTCTACAAGTTCGTCGAACAGAACATCGGTTTCTATGGCCTCGATACCCAGGGAATCCAGCTGGGGGCGGAGTTCATGGAGGTCGACCTGCTTGCTCAGCAGCAGACGTGGATGGACCAAGAGCTGGGACCGGACCAAGAAGACCGCAGCGAGTGGAACATCGCCTTTGGCCACCACCCCTACCTGTCGAATGGCGAGCACGGAAATGCTGGCAGCTACGACCTGCTGCCCGAGGGAACCGCGTTGTCAGGCGCATTCATCAAGGAGTTCGTCGAGAGCAAGCTGTGCGGCAAGGTCGACCTATACCTGTCGGGCCACGACCACGACCGAGAGTGGTTCGAGGCGGACTGCGAGGGCACGCAGTTCATCGTCAGCGGTGCCGGCGCCAAGCTGCGTGACTTCGACGAGGCACAGCCCACCGTGTACGCCGACGACCAGACCGCGGGCTTCTTTTGGTTCGAGATCAACGACCGCGACCTGCGCGTGCAGGCGTGGGACCGCAACGGCGTGATGAACCACGAGGGCGGCTGGAGCAAGGCGGTAGAGGACTAGTACTAGTCTCGACTTTAGCCGTCTGGGCCTCGACTTTAGCGCTCTGAATCGTGAGCCATGGTGCTGCCAACGTCGTTGTAGGAGACGTTTCGACGAGCTTGGGCGCCCAAGCCTGGGTCAACGTCGCTATGGGCGACGTTCTGGATGACTTGGCTGGGCCGAGGTTGGCGCCACTTTGGGGCGAGCTTCGTCTCGCCCTCGATCCGCTCGGCCGCGGGAGCCGGCGAGACGAAGCTCGCCGCTCCTTGTCATGATTCGTTCGCCGACTTCGGACTCAACCCACTAGCGCTAGTCCTCGCCGCGGATTCCCTCTAAAAACGCCGCAATCGTGCCTCGGTGGCCCTTGTCCACCACGGGAATGTCGTGGCGTCGGGCGGCCAGGTAGCCCATCAGGTCCTGCACACCCTTGCTGGGAATCTGAAACTCCCACTCGCGATCGTCTGTGGCCCGCATGCGCAGCATGTAGATGCTCGTCAGCGTGACGCCGACCTTCTTCTTCTTGTGCTCTTGGCAGCGAATCTCGGTCAGGTCGTCGATCTTGCAGATGATCAGCGACACCCCCGAACCGCGCACGAACCAGTCTCGCGTGAAGCGAATGCCGCCCACGACCAGCTGTCCATGCAGCTCGACCTGCTCTTCGATGGTGTTGAGGGTCTCGGCCGGGTCGCCGTAGCGCTCGAGCTCCTTCCAGACCGTGCTCTTGGAGGGGTCGAGGTAGGACGGCACCTGAAACGCAGCCCACACCGCCAGCAGAAACGCGATGCCGTACGCAATCGGCTCGGTCTCGGGGTTGTAGTCCGGACCCTCCATCGACTTGCTGACCATGGGCGAGGTGCCGAAGAACAGAGCGGCCACAAACGCCAGCATGGCCCGGTTTCCCCAGGTCATCTTGATCTGACGCAAAAGGTAGCCGCTCGCCGGCGGCCCTGGATTCATGCCTGGGTCCATATCAGGAGTCTACTAGAATCCCCTCATGGTGCGTCGCGACGACGAGGATGAACAGCTTGGAATGCCATTCGGGCTGCG
>CAYYHT010000518.1:0-5827 GCA_964471355.1 uncultured Enterobacteriaceae bacterium | reverse complement strand
AGCCGTTGCCGCGCCCTTCTGGCAAGCGCGGGTCTATGGGGATCTCGTCAGCCATGGCGCGCGCCTATAACGGAGCGCATGGGATCACAGCGTGGACCGCACCCCGGTGATGCATCGGACTTCGGAGAGCAAGCTCTTGTCGGCCTGCGTGAAGCCGTGCACGACCTGTCCTGGCTGCTCGGTCGGGGCTACACCGAGACCGCAGCACTCAAGCTTGTCGGCGATCGGCTGCAGCTGACATCACGGCAGCGAAAGGGCGTGCTTCGCTGTGCTGCTGCCGATGACGTGCTCATCCCGCGCCTGGCCAAGCAGCTCGGCGCCGACCACCTTGCTGGGCATGCCGTCGCCATTGACGCCTTCAACGTGGCCATCCTGCTCGAGCGGGCCTTTGGCGGAGGTGCAGTCCTCATTGGTCGCGATGGCGCCGTCAGGGACGTGGGAGGGGTCCATGGCACCTACCGCCTGACTCCCCAGACCGATGCGGTTCTGCGGGCGGTTGGGCGGTGGCTGGCCAAGCGACGGGTCTCGGAGGTGCTGTGGCTGTTGGACCGTCCAGTCTCCAATAGCGGTCGCCTCGCCGAGCGCATCCGCGCCGTGGGTGCAGCCGGACACTGGCCCTGGACGGCCGAGGTGGTCAACAACCCGGATGCGGACCTGCGGGCCGGCACGGCGGTGGTGGCCAGCAGTGACGCATGGGTTCTCGATGGGGCGGACCGCTGGTGCAATCTGGCCTTCGAAGTGGCGGTGACCGCTGCCGGCAACCCATGGATGGTGGATTTGCGTTACTGAATGGCCATTCATTCCAGGAGTATTGATGTCCACCGCAATCACTGAGCAAGTCCGGGTCCACGATGCCGACAACGTGCGGTGGATCACCCTGGACCGCCCCGCGTCCCGCAATGGCCTGACGATGGACGTCGTCGAGCGACTGATCGAGCTCTTCGATGATGCGGCCACGAATTCAGACGTGCGCGTGCTCGTGCTTCACGGGGCCAACGGTGCCTTTTGTTCGGGACTCGACCTCAAGGCCGCGGCCTCGCTGGCACTGGGCGGAGGCAGCACGGACACCTCGTTTGGCATGAAGCGTTTTCACGACCTGGTTCGAGCGCTGCAGAACATCGCCAAGCCCACGATTGCATCGGTTGATGGCGCGGCTGCTGGCTTTGGCTGTGACCTTGCTCTGGGCTGTGACCTGCGCATCGGATCGGCGCGAGCACGCCTGGGTGAGCGTTTTGTACGCATCGGACTGATGCCCGATGGCGGCGGCACCTACTTCCTCCCCCGTCTTGTTGGCCGCGCCAAAGCGCTCGAGCTGATCTATGAGGGCCGCATGGTCGAATCCGAAGAGGCTGTGCAGCTTGGTCTGCTCAACAAGCTGTTCGATTCCGAGGGCTTTGAGGCGGCCGTTCAGACCTATGCCGCCGGCCTGGCGAAGGGGCCACCGCTCTCGTACGCCGCGTCCAAGCGGGCCGTTCTGGGTGCCGATGGCACGCTCGAGACGTCCCTTCGACTCGAGGCAGAGGGGCAGCTTCAGTTGCTCAATACCGCCGACTTCATGGAGGGCGTTCAGGCCTTCCTCACCAAGCGGCCGCCGAACTTCATCGGGCAGTGACAGTCCGCCGCTGCGACGGCGGCGCAGATGTCGCGATTCCGACGCCACCCCCCTGACTTGCTGCCACAGGGCCAGGGTGGCGATCCCGTAGCTTCCACGCTTTTCGCTGATCTGGACGGGGCTGGCACGTACCTTGCTTTATCCCTGGGCATGAAGCGTCTGTTCGCCATCATTGCCCTGACCTCGATGCTCGCCGGTTGCTCGGCTGGCTACGACGCTGCGCTCGAGGACGCAGACGACGCGACCGGATGCGGTGGACAGGTGGTGGCCATCGACGGGGATGACTCTGACTTCGCCCCCATCGGCACCCAGGCCGAGGGCACGCATTCCGAGCGGTTGATCTGGGCCGACGGCGAGGTCAGCGTGCTGGCGCTCGAGGTCCGCATCGAGCCCGGGACCGAGACCTTGTACGACGCCGAGGTCTGGGACACCGGCTCAGCAGATGTGTGGAGGGATTTCTGCGGTGATCGAGTCGAGGCCGATGTGACTCTGAGCCTGCGCACCAGTGACGGGCGCCTGGACGCGACAGTGCCTGGGTTGCTGATCGCCCAAGAAGGGTCGTCTCCGCAGCTGTCCGCCACTCTGGACGTCTCGGAGATCCGCGATCCGACCGCCTTTGGCCTCGCCTCAGGTGAAGGCGAGCTGGTGCTCACAGCCAGCTTCACCTCAGAAGGTGTCGAGGGCACGCTGCTGGCTACCGTGTTCACCTACGAACAGGGCTCGACAGTGCCTAGCGGTGCCGATGTGACCACCGTCGCGTGGTGGCCGGGGCAATAGCCCAAGGTGCAACTGGCCGGTAACCGGCGAAGATCCTGGCAAGCGATCGACCGTGAGGCACGACGCGCGGTTATACGGCGTCGATGGCAAAGCGCGGTGTCACCCGGAACAAGATCCTCGAAGCGGCCGACAAGCGGTTCGGCGCGTCGGGATTTGATGCCGTCAGCACCCGAGATGTGGCCAAGGAAGCCGGGGTGAACCAAGCGCTGGTTTTCTATCACTTCGGCAACAAGGAAGGACTGTTTCGCGTCGTGCTTGAGCGATACGGCACCCGCCTCGATGAGGCCCTCAACGAGGCGCTGACCGCAAAGGGGGCGTCCCGTGAGCGCATCCACCACGTGCTCGACACGGCCATCGATTTCGTTGACGCCAATCCGCGCTTCGCCAAGCTTGTGCAGCGGCAGCTGGTCTCAGGGGGCCAAGTCGAAGCGGTGCGTGCCGCACTTGTGCCCCTAAAGAGCTGGACAGGCACGGTTCTGGGGGAGCTTTCGCCCCCGAACGTGGCGCACCTGGCCCCCGAGCAATTCTTTGTGAGCTTTGTGAGCGCGCTCTTCGGCTATCCCGCAGCGGGACCCGTCTTTCTGGGGCACCGCGCCCTGTCGGACGACGGCCGAGCGGCACGCCGTGGCCACATGCACTGGATGGTGGACTGTGTCATTCCACGACTGCGCAGTGAACGCCTCATCGTCCGGGTGTCGTTGCCTCATGAACAGGGCGAGAGCGCTCGCAGCGACGAGTACCTTCGATAGTTGATCGGGCTCGTCCTCTGGCCTCTGGCCATCGTCTGCCTCTACGAGGCAATTCGGCGCCATTTCGATAGGCGTGCGGCGCTGTTCACAGTGGCGGTCACGGTCCTAAGTCCGCTCGGACCACAGCTCATCGTGGCCGGCGGCCTCATAGGCCCGTTGGCGGCGGCTCTTTGGCTAGCTGGAGCTTCGATGGTGGCCATCGCTTGGCAGCCCCCGGGACCCACGCGCCGGGCCTGGCTGGTTGCCGGAGGCGTGCTGACCGTGGCGGGAATTGCAGCCCATGGGGCGCAGCTGTACATGACCGAACCTGGCTGGCAAGGCCTGCAACGCTGGGACGGCGGGTTTTGGACCCTGTGGATGCGCTTCAACTCGGTGGGCGAACGGCTGATGGTGCATGGCTTTGGCGGGCCAGCGACGGCTCAGGCCGATGCCAGCAGCCTGCGCTTCTTGGTGCTGTGCGGCGGCGTGCTTGGCCTGCTTGGGGCGTGGAACACCCTCACGTGGAGACATCTGCGCTTTGTGGCCGGGTTTGCGATTCCCTACGCGCTTTGGTTGATGTTGGCGCTGTCCCCGACCGAGGCCAAGCACGTGCTGCCGCTGCTGCCTGCGTTTGCGGTGCTTGTTGGAGTCGGTCTGTCCAAGCTGTCTGCATTTCCCGCTCTTGCCACGCTTGCAGGGCTTGCACTGGTCACGGCGGACGTCGCTCGGGGCGTCTGGTTTCCCCCTGGGTAGAATGGCGGCATGTCGGGTAGCACGGGCCTCGTGGGGCGTGAAATCGAGCGATACGAGGTTGTCGAGTTGCTTCGAGGGGGCGATCGCGCCGCGGAGTACCGAGTTCGACACACCACGTTGAACTCCGAGCACACCCTCAAGGTGATTCAGGCGGGTGTACGGGGTGGGCAGATGCTCGAGCGGCTGCGTCAACAGGGCGAAGTTCAGGCACAGCTCCGGCACGAGAACATCTTGCCGGTCACCGACATCTTGGACATCGACGGCCAGCCGGGGCTGATCGTCAAGCGGTTTGAGAGTGTCACCCTTCGCGCGTGGATCAAGTCCGAAGAACCGGACATTCCGACCGCCCTGGCCGTGTTCGAGGACATTCTGTCGGGTGTGCGGGTGGCGCACCGTGCGGGATTGGTGCATCGAGATCTGACCCCAGACAGCATCGTGATGGTGCGTTCCGAGGGCCGCCTGGTGCCCAAGATTGCCGACTTTGGCTTGGTGAAGGTGCTGGGTTCAGCCGGCCTTGGTACCGCGTCCGACCTGATGGGCAGCTCGATTCACGGCAGCTGCTACGTGTCACCCGAACAGCTCGCGGACCCGTCGAATGTCGATGCCCGAACCGACATGCATGCCCTGGGCTGCATCCTGTTCCACATGCTGGCCCACCAGCCGCCCTACCGCGACGACCACGTCATTCGACTGCTCGACAAGGTGAACAACGGGACCTACCCCGACCCCGAAGTGGCTGTGCCCGGCATTCCTGCACACGTTGTCGAGCTGATTCGAGGCCTGATGGCCACCGCCCGCGACGAGCGGCTGCCCGACTGCGACGTCGCCCTGCACTACTTGCGCAAGCAGCCGGGAACGGCGTCTGCAGGCTGGGCGCGGGACACCACCGCCGATGCTCCGGCCGCCGTTGAGCCAGCCGCTGCGCCGCCGACGATGATGATCGGAGTCGCAGTGGTGGTCGTCGCGATCGTCGCCGGAGTGGCGCTCTTCGCCATGGGCTGATCGCCCGGGGGCACTACTCTGCGTCGGGCTCGTTCTCGGGAGCGACGATGCGCTCGAACACGAGCTCATCTTCGTCGTTCAGGTCGACGTGGATGGTGTCGTTCGACAGGTAGTCGCCGTTGATGATGGCCCTGGACATGGGCTGCACGAGGTACATCTGCACCGCACGCTTGAGCGGACGAGCTCCGTAGAGCGGGTCGAACCCGGCATCTGCGACGGCCGTCTTGGCGGCATCGGTCATGGACAGCAGCAGCTTCTTGGTGGTCAGCAGTCGGCGAACGCGCCGGAGCTGAATCTCGAGGATCTTGTCCATGTCCGGGCGCGTCAGCTGAACGAACATCACCTTTTCGTCGATACGGTTGATGAACTCGGGCCGCAGTGCCTTGCTCATCTCTTTCATGACTGCGGCCTTTGCAGCAGCGTGGTCGTGGCCAAGCTCGATGATCTTCATCGCACCGATGTTGCTGGTCATGATGACGACGGTGTTCTTGAAGTCGACCGTCTTGCCCTTGCTGTCGGTCAGGCGCCCGTCGTCGAGGACCTGCAGCAGCACGTTGAACACGTCGGGGTGGGCCTTTTCGACTTCGTCGAGCAGCACGATGGAGTACGGGCGGCGTCTGACGGATTCCGAGAGCTGTCCGCCCTCGTCGTAGCCGACGTAGCCGGGAGGCGCGCCGATCAGCTTGGCGACGGAGTGCTTCTCCATGTACTCGGACATGTCGATGCGCACCATGGCGCTCTCGTCGTCGAAGAGGAACTCGGCGAGGGCTCGGGCAAGCTCGGTCTTGCCAACGCCGGTCGGTCCCAGGAATAGGAAGGAACCGACGGGGCGGTTGGGGTCTTGCAGGCCGGCGCGGCTGGTGCGAACAGCGTTGGATACCGCAACGATGGCCTCGTGCTGGCTGATGACCCGCTTGTGGATGTTGTCTTCCATCTGAATGAGGCGCTGTTGTTC
>CAYYHT010000517.1:0-5832 GCA_964471355.1 uncultured Enterobacteriaceae bacterium | reverse complement strand
CGGGGCGCTGGGAAGCCGACCTGGTGCCGTTGCTGGTCGGCTGACCGCTCAAGGAGCTACGGCGTCCGCTTGCCGGGCCAGAGCACCGCGCCCCTTGCCGGTACCGGGGTGCTCGGTGTGCGAGATGTCGCAGAGCGCGAGAATCCGTTCTGGCAGGGAGCTGGCCGGCAGCGCGGGGTCTGGAGCCGGAAGGTCTTCCCGCTGCTTCGGCAGGAGCCGAAGGCCACCAGTGACTGCGTGGCCGTAGAACTGCCGCCGGATCTCACAGCCCAGCACCTCCGCCATCAGCGAGGGAACAGCGTTCCCGAGCTGCAGGTGCGCCTGGAGCACATCGCCGACAACCTCATAGTCAGCCGGGAAGGTCTGGAGGGCCTTCAGCTCGGCAGTAGAGAATCGCCTCGACTTCCAGTGGAACGGGCCGATGTTCTGGCCGGGCTTGGCCGTCAGGGTCCAGCACGGCCGGCTCTTCGCTATCTTCAGCAGCATGCTGTAGTAGGCGCGCCGCCATCCCCACAGCGGAACGCCACGGGGGTTTCTAGGCGTGTGCCAGAGGTAGTTGAACCCCTCGGGAATGGTGGCGAGCACGGGTGCCCACTTGCCCTTCGGGAGCAACTCCGGGTTGGGGTCGTCTTGAAGATGTCCGATCGCATCCCAGGCGTTGGTCGCTCTCACCAGCCCGTCCGGCACCTCGTAGCTGCCCAACTCCACAGCGTCCCGTGTCATCTCGATTGCGGGCGGCAGCGCATGCGTGGGTGCGGGGAAGTTGAACTCGAGCCCACCGCGGTGTCCGATGACGAAGACGCGCTCCCGGGCTTGTGGGACGCCGTAGTGGGCGCAGTTGAGCTGCCGCACGGCCATGGAGTAGTTGGTGCCCCGGGACGCGTTGATCGCCGTGAGCCGGCGCTGGATGTAGTCCAGCCCTTCCGACTTCCCGTGGAACTTCAGTCCGGGGACATTCTCGAGGAGGTACGCCTTCGGCAGGACGGTGGCCAACACGTCGAAGTAGGCGTCCATCGTTCGGGCGCGAGGGTCGCCCAGCCGCTTGCTGTCGCCTGTCGACCAATACCCGGACTTGGAGAACGGTTGGCACGGCGGTCCACCCGCCAGAAGTGCCGCCTCGCCTTCCCGAAGTCCGGATGCCCGCAGCACCTTGTCGGCCCTTCGCTCGAAGAGGCCGGCGTCGATGAGGTCGTGAATGCTCCCGTGGAGCACCTCACCCCAGCGCTCGCGGTTGCGCATGAGCGACCTGACGGCGATGTCCTCCATCTCCACGGCAACGGTGTTGGCGAAGCCTGCGGCCTCCAAGCCCAAGTCGAGCCCACCACAGCCGGTGAAGAGAGAGACGGTAGGGAGTCGCGCCATGCCAGGTGCCCATAGACCAGGGTTCCCCACCTTCTTAGCGCACAGCGCGTCGATCGCGCGGTCAGAACCTGTCCACCCTGTACAGCGGGCCCCGCCCGCCAAGCCGAGCGACTATGTGCCTCGACGTGAAGTCGCCCAGCTACAAGGGCCTGCGGCCCGCGTCTCCCGCTGCAACCACGTCGGCGAGAGCGTCGAGCAGGAAGAGCGACACCAAGCCCGAGCTTCTGCTCCGGCGGGCGCTCTGGGCCGCAGGGCATCGCTACAGGAAGAACGTCGGCGACCTGCCTGGATCCCCAGACATGGTCTTTCTCCGTGCTCGACTCGCGGTCTTCTGCGATGGCGACTTCTGGCACGGCAGAGATTGGCCTACGAGGCGGGCGAAGCTCGCGCACGGGCACAACGCCGCGTACTGGACCGCCAAGATCGAGCGGAACATGGCCCGAGACGAACAGGTGAATGCAGCGCTCGAAGCGCTGGGGTGGCGCGTCCTTCGGTTCTGGGAAGGCGAGATCAAGAAGGAGGCCGACCGGGTGGTGAAACGCATCGAGGTCGAGCTGCAGCTTCCAGTCCGACGCGACGGAGCTTAGGTTCTCGACTCCGATGTCGCGCGGAGACGTTCAAGGGCATCAGCCTCAGCGGTCTTCTCGGGGAAGACCAGTAGCTGGTAGCTCTCGACTTCGAGTCGCGCGGCGATCGACACCAACATCCGGATGCTGGGGAGCTTCTTCCCGGCCTCAACCTCGCTCAAGTAGCCCTTGCTGCTGGGTCCGTCCGTTGTGTAGGCGAGCTGCTCCTGGGTGAGCCCTCGCTCCGCGCGGAGCTGGGCGATCCGCTGGCCCACCAGCACCGCCAGGTCAGGGCTCGGATTCGCCTTCGGCATGCGAACCCGACGCTACGCAGCTCGACCCGTGCTGTAGTTCGCCTACAGAGAACCTGGAGCCACGATGTCGGCCAAGACCTCGCCTACCGTCGCGACCGTCGACCACCGGCACGTTCGTGTGCCCGTGCCGCGGGAGGCCGCGGTGGTGACCGTCGCCCGGCTGACGGAAGATCGCGCAGGGGCGCTGGCGGCAGCCGTCAACCAGGCGCTTGCGCGTCGGCGTGCGGGCGCGGACACGCCGTGGGACGTCCTATGGGCCGAGCATCGCAGCAGCGTGTACCCGGCCGATGGCGAGCGCATGGAGGGCGAGGTCTTCTTCTGCCACTCGGAGGACGCGGGTGTCGGTCTGGCCCTGGAGCTGGAGGCGAGCCTGCGCGCCGCGAGCTTCGCTCCCGTCAACTACCTGGGTCGCCTGTCCAGGGCGCTCGACGATGCGGAGCCGATCGCCCTCCGGCACCACCAGTTCGTTCTCGGGAGCAAGCTCGGTCAGATCAAGGCGACCCTGGAGGCGAAGTCGGACCTTGAGTCCCCGAGCATCTTGCCGCTGCCGCCGATGCACACGATGATGTGCGCTTGCGGCGGCGTTGCCGAGCCCGTGAGACTGGTGAGCGCGCAGGGCGGGAATGGCGACGCTGCGGCACTGGCGGTCGAGCTGGGCGACGCAGAGTACGGCCTGCAGAGCTGCCTGCCCGACGAGCCCCAGCACACGGCGAAGTGCCGACACTGCCAGCGGCATGTTGTTCCTGGCGACTCGCCTCCCGAGGTCGCTGCATGGGCAGCGCTCGGGCGCTCGGCGCGGCTCCAGCGTGTAGGGCGAACATCGGTCCTCGTGGACGGCGACTCAGGACGAGCCGTCTGCACGCCGAGCGCCTCCAAGTCAGGGGATCACTGGTGGCTTGGCATGTCGCCAACCGCACTGAGCGCGCTCTTCCAGTCGCCAGACTCGGTTGTGGCCCTTCGCCTCCGCGGCGGGCCCACGCTGTTCCTCAGTGCGAACGAGTTGGGGTACTTGGACCCGGACAGGCGACTCCACCTCCATGTGAGAGAGCAAGACCTCACTGCGGCGCGCGCGCCGGGGTCAGTTGTTCTACCGGGCGTGCTCGACCCGGCCGGGGTTGTGCATGTGCCAGACGACGTGGTGACCGATGAGGAGTACATGGCTGAATGGGCGGAGGCGATGACCGCGAGCATCGCGGAGATGGTCGCCGAGGTGGAGAGCAGCTCGACGTGACAGCAGCGCATTCGACCGGTGTCCGACCCAGACGAACGCGGTGACAGAGTCAGAACTGACATCCTCTACCGAGCAGAGTCGCCGAGACGCCGCGAGTCGCCTATGGGCGAGAGTCAGAACTGACATCCCCCTCAGGAGACCATGAACGCACCCTGGAAGAGTGTCGCCGAGCTGCTGCGACGGGAGCTGCAAGCGCGGAAGATCACACGCCGCGCTCTTGCCAAGCACCTCGGAGTCCGCGAACGGACGGTCGGCCGGTACGTGAACGGGACGAATCGCCTACCCCCCAACAGGTTCGACGAGGCGATCGCCTATCTGAAAGCGCAGGGCCCCTTCCACCACCCGGAGTTGCAGCACCCTCAGGTAAGAGCACAGCTACACCAGCTGGCAGGAACGCAGACCGGGATCAGAGCCCGAAGGCGTGAACGCGAACCTGTCGGCTTCCACGTCGACTTGTTGGTTCTCGCCTACGACGTCCCAGAGCCTGAGCGGCCTGCCGTAGTCGCCTACTTGGAAGGGCAGTGCAGCGGCGAACGCCCGCCGCGGGACCTACATCCTGGGGCAAGGTACGTAGAGCGCCGGGTCATGGGCGACGGGGCCATCGCCTACTGGGAGCCCGTGTCGCCGCGGACGACAGGGTGGCTTCGCCTTCGCCTCAAGCCCCGTGCCTCCAACGGGTCCGAAGTCGCCGACCAGCTGGGTCAGTGGCTGGCGCGCCCAGACGCACCGTTGGCCGATCCGCCCAGGGTCGTCAGGATTGACCTTGCCGTCGACTACGACGTTGAGCCGTACTGGTTCCTGATGAGTCGGCCTCGCGCAAAGCACTTCACCAGGATGGAGGACAAGGACGGCGTCGCTACTTGGTACCTCGGCAACATCAAGAGGAAGGACAAGCTCGTGCGGGTCTACGACGCCGGACGTTTCCACAAGGAAAGCATCTACCCGGCCATCCGCGTGGGCGAAGCGTCGAAGTTCGCGCCGCCGCTCATGCGGATCGAGGCGGAGTGGAACGTGCAGCCAGCTATGACCTTCGCTGAGCTGGCCGAGAGCGTAGAGCAACGGAGCCCCTTCGCCGGCCTCTTCATCCACGACCTATGGGCTGCGGACCTTGACCCGGTGGAGTCGGCGATGCTGCTCGCGGCCCAGCTCCAGGGGATCACATGGTACCGCAGCCGGCTGCGCGACCCGCGAGACGCCGAGCGCTTCGAGTCGGCCCTGAGGAAGTCGCGTTCAGCCAGCCGACTGCGGCACCCCAACGACGTCCTCAAGGAGCGCGCCCCCTACCTCGCAGAATGGCTGCGAGTCCAAACGCTACCGGAGCCCGAGCGGCCGTGGACCTAAGCCTGATCCTCGGTCTGGGCTGAGGCTTGCGGCCATCGAGCCGATGCGCGACCCCAACGGCGACACGCCGGATTGGGGCTCCAAGAGCGGAGTCACGCGGGCCCTGCGCCGATGGATTGGATCCTTGTCTGCGAGTTTGGCCAAGACAAGGCCCTCGTCACGCGTCTTCGCCATCGGCGATCTCACGAGCCATAGCGTCCATGACGACGCAATCCTGGCTCTGTGCCCCCCCTGGCACGCATGCCGTGTAAGACGACACGCCTCTGAGGGGTGAGGGGTATTGGCACAAGCGGCCCAAGCCTGGAGTCGCCTACATGCCCACCAAGAAGTCGCCGACGTCGGCCCTGCCGACAGAAAAGTCGCCCACCGTGATCCGAGAACCCGCGGGTCGTTTTCAGCTCTGTGCTGACGACGGGGGGTTCGCCTCATCGTCCGGGCAGAAGGCGACTCTGGCCGGGTGCGTCCGCGCGAAGGATGTGCTCGCCTACCTCAGCGTGTCCGAGAACACCCTGCGCGGCCTCATGGCGGACACGCCCGAGGATGTTGAGCGCCCGTGGTTCGACGTTTCCAGCGGGAGTCGCCCTTCCTATCGCTGGTTCATCGCCCAGGTCGAGACCTGGGTTCGGGAAGTCAGCGCATGGCGAGCATCATCAAGAGGGGCACCAAGTTCCAGGTCAAGTGGCGGGACAGCTGCGGCTCGCAGCGCGGGAAGACCTGCCCCGACCACCGAACCGCGAGGCTCCTCAAGGCGAGGGTCGAACAGGCCGTCGCTCTCACGGGACGTTTCGACCCTGAGAGCGAACTTCGCCGCACGTACCTCTGGGACGTGATCGACACCTACCTGGACGAGCAGCAGCGCGCGCTCAGTCCGCGGACTGCAGAGCTGTACATGCAGCGCCTGACCAGCTTCTACGGACGCCTCCAGCACCACGGCAAGGGTCGCCAGCCCACCACGCAGGCGCTGACTCGCCGCGCGCTGGAGCGCCACGAGAAGTGGCTGATGAAGCCCGGCGGCGGC